>JALYUO010000847.1 GCA_030853735.1 Chloroflexota bacterium | reverse complement strand
CCCTCGGAGTTCGCACCTGGGGGTGCTGACTCCTCTTGCTTAATTTCTAGAGCATTATCTGAATTACTATAGATGCACGCACCCTGGTGCGCTGCATTGTTTGGCCGACAGAATCGCGCCGGCTGTGGTATAATGGCTAGTGGCAAAAATTAGGGCGGGGAATCGCTGTAGGATTGAGCCGATGACGACGAGTTGGCAAGCTGAATTACAGGGCAGCATCCGCACGGCGGCGGGGTTGCGGCAGGCCGTGGGCGAGGCGGCGGTTGCCCCTGACGTGGCGGCGGCGCTGGACCAGTACAAGATGGCGATCCCGCCCTATTACCTGGGCCTGATTGACTGGGCCGACCCCCACGACCCGATCCGGCGGCAGGCCGTGGCCGCGCCGGACGAGTTGGTGACGCTGCCGGAAGAGCGCCACGACCCGATTGGCGATGCGCGCTGGTCGCCGGTCAACCGCCTCACGCACCGCTATCCTGATCGCGTGTTGATCTACCCGACCTATCTCTGCTCGATGTATTGCCGCTTCTGTTTCCGCAAAGAGCGGCTGAACGAGGCGGAGGCGGGCTGGGCGGCGGACAACCTGGAACCGGCCCTGGCCTATGTGGCCGCGCATCCGGCGGTGCGCGAGGTCATCCTGACCGGCGGCGACCCGCTGACGCTGGGCGACGATAAGCTGGCCGGGCTGCTGGCGCGGCTGGCCGCGATCCCGCATCTGGAAGGCATCCGCATCCACACGCGCGTGCCGGTGACGCTGCCGATGCGCGTCACGCCGGAACTCTGCGCCGCGCTAGATACGCCCAAGATGCTGTGGATCGTCACCCATTTCAACCACCCGCGCGAACTGACCGAGCAGGCCGTGGCGGCGTGCCGGGCGTTGCACCGGGCGGGGGCGCATTTGCTCAATCAGAACGTGCTGCTCAAAGGGGTCAACGATGATGCGGCGACGTTGGCGGAACTCTATCGTGGGCTGGTCTACCGGGCCGGGGTGAAGCCGTATTACCTGCACCATTGCGACATGACGCTGGGCGTGGGCCAGTTCCGCACGACGATTGCGGCGGGGCAGGCGATCATGCGCCAGTTGCGCGGCCATATCTCCGGCCTCTGCCTGCCGACATACGTGTTGGACCTGCCGGGCGGCGCGGGCAAGGTGCCGCTGGGCCCAGAGTATATCCGCGCCCAGCAGGGGCGGGACTACCGCATCGAGTCCTACAGCGGCGAATTGCACACCTACCGCGACACGGGCACATGAGCGTGCGCCCGACGTGGCAGCGCATCCATGATGATCCGGCGTTGCTGCCGCGCTACCTGATGCGCGAACGGGTGATCCGGGCCATCCGGGCGTTTTTCTACGCGCAGGATTTTCACGAGGTGGAAACGCCGCTGCTGGTGCCGGTGCCGAGCATGGAGCCGTACCTGGAAGTGTTCGAGACCGAGTTGACCGACGCTTTCGGCGGGCGGCAGCGCGCGTTTCTCACCAATTCGCCGGAATACGCGATGAAGCGGCTGCTGGTGGCCGGGCTGCCGCGCATCTTCCAAATCTGCAAAGCGTTTCGCAACCGCGAAGACACCGGGCGCAAGCGCAACCCAGAGTTCACCATGCTGGAATGGTATCGCGCCGACAGCGACTATCTGGCGATCATGGCCGACTGCGAGGCGTTGCTGGCCCACCTGTTCGCGGCTACCGGCGGGCAGCCGGATGCCGCCGGGCGCTTGCGGTTGCTGTACCAGGGCACAGAAGTTGATCTAACGCCGCCGTGGGAGCGGCTGACGGTGCGCGACGCGGTGTTGCGCTATGCCGGCCTGGACATCGAGGCGCTGGCCGCGCTGCCCGCGCTGGAAGCGGCGTTGGCGGCGCGCGGTTACACCGTCGGCGGGTCGCCGTGGGACGAACTGCTGGGCCAACTGTTCGCCAACGAAGTGGAGCCGCACCTGGGCCAGTGTCGCCCGACCATCTTGTATGACTATCCCCTGGCGATGGCCGGCTTGGCCCGCCGCGCCCGCGATCCGCGTTATGCCGAGCGGTTCGAGTTCTACATCGCGGGCCTGGAACTGGGCAACGCCTTTTCGGAGTTGGCGGACCCCGATGAGCAGGCAGCGCGCTTGGCCGCCGATCAGGCCGAGCGGGCGCGGCTGGGCCGCACAGCCTATGCGGTAGATGCCGATTTCCTGGCCGCCCTGCGCGTAGGGATGCCCCCGGCAGGCGGCATTGCCGTCGGTGTAGACCGCCTGATCATGTTGTTTGCCGATGCCGCTTCGATCCACGATACACTGTGGCTGCCGGGCCGGGAACTGTTCGGCGGTGAGTCGTGAGCCGTGAGCCGTGTGCTGTGGGCCGTGAGCGGTGGGCGGTGGGCGGTGGGCGGTGGGCGGTGAGCCGTGGGCGGTGGGTTTGTAGATGATACGCACGCAACTATTCTGGCCGGCGGGTCGGACGTGCGCCCACGGGATAGGGG
>JALYUO010000844.1 GCA_030853735.1 Chloroflexota bacterium | reverse complement strand
GTCGCTGCCCGCTGCGACCCGACCGGTCCTTGCGCCGCGACCATCCGCCGTTGGCTGCGGGCCGCGCGGTTGCGGCCCTGGCGCTACCACAGTTGGCCGCACATCCACGATCCCGCCGCCGTTGGCGCGGGCGCGACCCGTCTTGGCCTACTATTAAGAATGCCGCCGAGTTGTGGCACACGGGCACCTGGGTGGTCTTTGTGGATGAGAACACCTCCATCCAAGCGCGGGCGCCGGAAAGGGCGCCGCAACCAGCGGGGCCGGGGCACCCCGGTCATACCGATCCGCGCTACATCCGGCAGGGGGCCGTGTCATTGTTGGGGCTTTGCGCGTCGCCGACGGGCTGATTTATGGGCCGTGTCGGGAGCGTAAATGTGTTACCGGTTTCCAGGCGTTTCTGACGAGTGTTGTGCTTCGCTGCTAAGAGGATGTCTAAAAAGCTGGCTGCTTGCCGCTGCACGCCCGATAAGACTCGGCTCCGTCCAGGGAAAGTGTCTACCCTGTGGCGCAACGGCCCCACTTCTCAAAGGCGGCGTGCTGTCTTACCAGGATCAGGGGGCTTTTTAGACACCCTCTAAGGTTTTGAGGAGTGAGCCGTTCATAACCGAAAGTCGCTTGGTTAACCAAGCGACGTTATGGGCTAAAAGGTAGTATTGCACGACTCCACGATACTCCTGCTGGTATTGGGCGACGATCTTGTAATCGCGTTCCGTTATCCGTTCATTAAGGGCTACGCGTAGGTGAGGCACTGATCGTAGGCATGAGTGCAGATCTCGATGGGCGATGCACGGCGGCGACCATACTTGTGTTCGGGTACACGCTTCTTACGGGGTGGTTTGGTGGTATGTTTGTTGCTCATCGCGTCCTACCTAACGTAGGACACGCTGCCCCATTATCCGGCACCCAGATCGATTCATATCCGAGAGTGTCTATGGTCACGCTTACCCTGCTGCTCTGGCAATCTCGAATTCATCTCTTGCCGCTACAGGTCGAACTCTACCAGTTTCTCCGGAGGAGCCTGGCGGGGCTACACGGGCTCACGCTTCTGCTCCTATTGGCGCTCACTCTGCTCGAACCCCTGACCGGCCCGGATCGCTTGCCTAACTGGGTGCTGGTGTTGCTCTTCGCAGCTTACGATCTGCTGATTGCGTATGGGTTACGCCGCTGGACGGTGATCACAGCCAGCAATGGCGAGCCGGGTTGCTACTGCTGGGGGTGATGGGCACCTATGCCCTGGGGGCCGATCCGACGGGTCCCTTGGTGGCGCTGTTACTGCTGGCGGTGATCTACAGCGGGGCCGTGCTGTCAACCTCTGCCGGCGTGGCGTACACCGGCGTGGTCGTGGTCCTAGTTGTCGGCGTGGCTCCCCAGCTACCGCTCTGGACCCCAACCCCCCACAGCATCCGTACCCTGGGCACGCAACTAGTGATGCTGGCTATCGCCGGGCTGGGCACGACGGCGCTGACCCGGCGGCTGGTACTGGAAGAGGCGCAGGCCCAGGCGGGGCAGGCGGCGGCCGCCCACCTGACCGAGATCGATCAGCTACGTAACGATTTTATCTCCACCATCTCGCACGATCTACGCACCCCGTTTACGGCGGCGCGGGCCGGCCTGGGCTTGCTCGAAACCAGTCTGGGCACCCGGCTGCGGCCCGACGAGGCGCAGTTGCTCGGCAACGTGCGGCGCAACGTGGACTGGCTGGGTATTCTGATCAACGATTTGCTGACCTTTAACCACTTAGAAGCTGGGGTGTTGCAGCTCGACAGTCAGCCGCTGGACCTCCGCACCGTCGTCACCGAAGGATTGGCGATGGTGTACCCCCTGCTGCACGAAAAAGGCCAGACCCTGGAGGTCGATCTGCCCGATCCGCTGCCGTGTTGGGGCGACACGCGCCGGCTGGAACAGGTCGTCGTCAACCTGCTGGCTAACGCCCACCGCCACACCCCGCCGGGGACGGTGATCCGCATCAGTGGACATCGCAGCGGCGCGCACATCCGCCTCGCCGTGCAGGACACCGGCCCCGGCATCTCCGCCGCCGATCAGGCGGTCATCTTCGAGCGCTTCCGCCAGGTCGGCGCGCCGGCTGAAGGCGCGGGCCTGGGCCTGGCGATTGTGCAGGCGCTGGTGGGGCTACACGGCGGGCGCGTCTGGGTGGAAAGTACGCCCCCTAGCGGCACTACGTTCTATATCGAACTAGCCTGCCCGGCTGCGGCGGCCGGAGCAAAGGAGCAAGACGCATGAAAATTCTGATCGCCGACGATGCACGCGATGTGGCTGAGGTGGTCGCCTTCGGTGCGCGCATGACTTGGCCGGGCTGCGAAGTGGCCCTGGCCGCTGACGGCACCGAAGCGCTGGAGCAGTTCGCCGCCGCCTCGCCCGACTTAGTGGTACTCGATGTGACCATGCCGCCGCCCGACGGTTTTGCCGTTTGCCGGATGATCCGCACCACCTCGCGCGTACCCATCCTGATGCCGACGGTGTGCGATAGCATCCTCGATAAGGTGCGGGCGTTCGACGGCGGGGCCGACGATTATCTGACCAAGCCGTTCGACCACTTGGAACTACTGGCCCGCCTGCGCGCGTTGGTGCGCCGCGCCACCCCGCCCCCCGCTCCGGTTCCCGCACGGCCCGGCTGCGCGGTGGGCGACCTGACCATTGATTTCGCCAGCCATGTGGTGTGTGTGGCGGGTACGCCGCTCAACCTCACTTCCACCGAATATCGCCTCCTGGAAGAACTGGTGCGCCATCCGGGGATGGTGCTTACCCACCATATGCTGCTCGAACAGGTCTGGGGGCCGGAGTACTGCCATGAGGTGCAATACCTCAAGGTGTTTGTGCGCCGCCTGCGCCGCAAGCTGGGCGACACCGCCGCCCAGCCGCGCTACATCCAGACCGAATGGGGGCTCGGCTATCGTTTCGTGCCCGCTGACTGAGCAGACACGACCTGCTGAAACGACCGGACCGGCCCGGTCGTTTTTTTGTGCCCGCTATGCTCGCCGGCACCATTTACGATTGTTCACCGCTATCGTCACCGTTGTTTACCGCCACTTACGTCCTGTTTACTCGGCGGTAGAATGAAAAGGACACAGCGCCTGTGCGGTCGCCCGGTGCTGAGGGAGCGCACATATGCCGGGATTGGTGGAGGCTCTTGCGGCACTGGGTCTACAGGGCGAGGTCAGCCTGGAGGGGCGCTGGGTGAAGGTGCAAAGCCCGTGCGGCCCGATCTATGTGGCCGAAGCCGTGTCGGCCACGCAGTATTATACGTGGTCCGACGTGCCGGGCGCCCGCACGGTGGAGTACTACCCCGACCCGGTGACGGCGATCCAAGCCGGGTTGCGGCGCGTGGCCCGCGTGTGCGGAGCCGACCCACCCGACCCGCCTGTTACCTAACGCGATATGCTTGGCGCAGTCACGCCGTTCGCAGACCGGAGGAGGGCCGGATGCCCCAACCCCAATCGCCGTTCGCCCAAGATATTGCCAATCTCTACAACCTCGTTCTGATTATCGCCGCCGGGATCTTGCTGCTGGTGACGGGGTTGGTACTGTATATGATCGTGCGCTTCCGCGATCGGGGGGCGGGCGGCGAGCCGCGCCCCAACTTCGGCGACCGACGACTCGAAATCGCCTGGACGGTGGCCCCAGCGCTGATCTTGGTTGTCGTGCTGGCCCTGACCATACCCACGATGGCCTCGGAAACACCCGACCCGCCCGTCGCGCCGCAAACGCCGTTCCTGCAAGTCACCGGCCACCAGTTCTGGTGGGAGGTGGTCTATCCGCAGGCGGGTGTACGCACGGCCAACGAGATTCATATCCCGACCGGGCAGCGCCTGCTGGTCGAACTGCACGCCGCCGACGTGATCCACGACTTCTGGGTGCCCGCCTTGGGACCGAAGATGGACATGATCCCCGGCCAGACCAATTATATGTGGCTCCAGGCCGACCACCCCGGCATCTATCAGGGCGAATGCGCCGAGTTCTGCGGCGCGGAACACGCCTGGATGCGCTTTCAGGTGGTGGCCGAGCCGCAGGCCGCCTGGGCGCAATGGGCCGCCGCGCAACACGGCCCCGCCGCACCGGTCGCCGCCACCGCCAACCTGACCCAGGG
>JALYUO010000838.1 GCA_030853735.1 Chloroflexota bacterium | reverse complement strand
GGTTGGGGGGAGAGGTCGTCATCGTCCCCGTCGGGGTCAGGTAGCCATACTGAAACGTCAGATCCTGGCCCGCTTGCGCCCAAGTGCCGACCAGCCAGGGGTTGGTGGATCGCACACCGGCAGGACGGGCGGGCGCAGCAGTCAGCAGATCGTAGGCGGCGGCGGCAATGACCGCTTCGGCGGGCGGCGGCGGCACCGGCGCGGCGGGGTCAAAGTAGCGGTCCAGGAAGCCGGTATCGGTGTCGCCGGCGATGAAAGCCGGGTGGCCGGCCAGCCAGTAGAGGAAGCCGAGATTGGTGGTCACGCCGTCCACCTCGTAGGCGGCCAGCGCCTGGGCCAGCCGTTGCACCGCCGTGGGCCGGTCGGGACCGTGGACGATCAGCTTGGCGAGCATGGGGTCATAGTAAATGCTGACCGCATCGCCCGCCGCCACGCCGCTGTCGTTGCGCGCCCAGCCCGCCTGCGGCGGCAGGAAACGGCGGATGCGGCCAATCGAAGGCAAGAAGCCCTGTGCGGGGTCTTCGGCATAGACACGCACTTCGATGGCGTGGCCGCGCCGCGCCACGTCACTTTGCGCGAACGGCAACGGCTCCCCGGCAGCGACGCGCAGTTGCAGTTCGACCAGATCGAGCGGCTGGAGCGGGCCGCCGGCCTGCATCGGCACCCAGGTAATCGCCTCGGTCACGGGATGCTCCACTTGGAGCCGGGTGTTCATTTCGAGGAAATAGTAGTTGCCGGCGGCATCGAGGATAAACTCCACCGTGCCCGCGTTGGTGTAGCCCGCCGCTTGGCCGGCCAGCACGGCCGCCTGGCCCATGGCCGCTAGACGGGTCGCGTCCAGTTGCGGCGCGGGCGAGGGCGCTTCTTCCAGCACCTTCTGGTGGCGGCGCTGGATTGAGCATTCGCGTTCGCCCAGGTGCAGCACGGTGCCCGCGCTGTCGCCGATGATCTGGAACTCGACATGGCGCGGGTTGATGACGTACTTTTCGAGGAACACCGTCGGATCGCCGAAAGCGGCTGCCGCTTCGCGGGCTGCGCCCTCCATCGCCGGCACGAAATCACCCGCGTCGTGGACCACGCGCATCCCTTTGCCGCCGCCGCCCGCCGCCGCTTTGATCAGGACGGGGTAGCCGATGCGGTCGGCTTCGGCTTGCAAGCGCACGGGGTCTTGCTGCCCGCGTTCGCTGCTGTAATAGCCGGGCACCGTCGGCACGCCCGCCGCGTCCATGATGCGCTTGGCGCTGATTTTGTCGCCCAGCGTCTGGATCGCCGCCGGTGACGGTCCCACCCAGATCAGGCCCACGTCGCCCACGGCCTGGGCGAAGGGCGCGCGCTCGGACAGGAAGCCGTAGCCGGGATGGATGGCATCGGCCCCCGCCCGCCGCGCCGCATCCAGGATCGCCGGGATGGAGAGGTAGCTCTCCGCCGCCGGCGCGGGCCCGATCCGCACGGCCTCGTCGGCTTCGCGGACGTGCAACGCGCCGGCATCGGCATCGGAATAGACCGCCACGCTGGTGATACCCAGCTTGCGGCAGGTGCGGATCACGCGCACCGCGATTTCGCCGCGGTTGGCGATGAGGAGTTTACGGATGGTCATGCGGCTCCCAACGGCAAAATAGTGATGAGGTGAGAAAATCGCTTGAAGTCCGCCACATTATGCGTGAGGATCTGATCAATACCATAGGCTAACATGGTAGCGACGATATTGGCATCATGCACTTGCCGCCCACCCATTGGATGTTGTACTAACAAGTCTAAGAGGCGAGTTGTTATATCCCGATTTTCGTCGCCTACACGGAAACGTTCTTCAAAAGATTGCACTTCCGCCACAATCATAGCTAATGTAATCCGAGGAGAGGACAAAGCGGATCGGGTAACTGTCGCTAGGTATTCTCGCAACACCTGCCGGCTAATCCATAACTCCAAGTCGGCTTGCTCGCGGCTAGTGATCGCACGCAATGCTTGCGCGTGAAAAGGCGAAGTGCGGGCACTAGGATACACCAAAATGTTGGTGTCAAGAAATACCCGGCTACCGACCATCGTCATCGTACAAGTCCTCACGGCGTAAGGAGAAATTTTCCGGCCAGGGTCCAAAATCTAATACAGGGAACTCACCAAGAGTACGCTGCTGTGCTTGTATGGGTTTTTCATCAATCACCAGTACCACTTGATGCCGCCCTGGTGCAATACCCTCCGGCACTTGCAGAGTCAGCTCGCCGTCGTCTGTGACAGTAGCAATCGCTTGAATTGTTTGCATTGGCTTACCGATCCTCTCTATTTCGTGCGATCTGTTAGGCTATCCATGTAGCCGATCTCTATAGCGATAACGCACAAAACGGGCTTTTGACACCTACTGGTACGACTCCAGAAACCCGCCACGGCGGGTTGTCCTGTCCTAACCCCTTAAAATCTTTGCGGTCTTTGCGTCTTTGCGGTGAAAAACGTTAATTGCCGTAGCGCCAAGCGTGGTAATGACGGCCCACGTTGCCCATCTGCACCTGCCATGCGGGGGCGAAGCTGGGCGTGTAGGTCAGCACGCGGCGCTGGAAGAGTTGTACCAGCACGGCGGTGGGCTGGCCCGCGATGTCCGCCGTAACCCAGTAAGGTTCGCTGATCGGGTAGCCGGTAACGGCGATCCAGGCAAACAGGGGCAGGGTGCGTAGGTTGCCCGCGTCGTAGATCGGGCCGGCGGCGTTCAGATAGGTCCAGAACTTGTCGGCGATGTTGTGCTGGGTCTCCGGCACATAGTGACCGGCCTGCGCGCCGTAGCCCGCCAAGCGCACGTCGTTGCCGGCCACGCCGCGCGCATCTAGGTAGGCGACCAGCGGCTGGCCGGTATGATACAATGCGCCGTTGTTGCCGGCCAGCGAGGCGACGGTCCGCATGGCGGCGTAGGACGGCGCATCGGGGTTGACGGCCCGCGTATCGCCGGCTACCGGCTCCTGTGAGGGGGCACGGGTTTCATAGCTGGTCCTTCCCACCTGCACCTGCCCGCTCACCATTTCGACCACCAGCAAGCCGTTCGAGACCAAGAACGGGCTATTGGCCGGCGCGGTGGGATCGTTGATCTCCATGCGCGTTTTGTCGTAATACTGCACCTGCCGAACCCCGCCTGCGCCTTCGCGGTAGGGTTCGGCGCGCGTGTCGAAGGGAGCCGGCCCCCACACCCAGGAACGGTTGACGAGGCTCGCCGCCAGCGGCCAGTCGGTGTGCGCCCAAACGCGGATGAAGGGCGCGTCGGGCGGCGCGGGCGGGGGACCAAGCGGGCCGCCGCTGCCGGTGACAAACGACCAGACCTGAGTGAACGGTCCGGCGGGGCGAGTGCCGTCGATCCGCACGGTGTAGCGCCGCCCCGGCTGCAACGGTTGCTGGGCTGCCAGCACCAGCACGTTGCGCGCAATGAAGCCGTAGTTAAAGCGCGTGTAGATCGGCACGTCCGCGCCGTCGGGGCCGCTGAGATGCGCGCTCGTTATGGCCGGCGTGCCGGGGCCGGTGTATTGCAGGGTGATCGCCGTGCCCACTGGGTAATGCGCGTCAGGGAAAGCTAGACTGGTGCCGTCGCCGTTGTAGGTGGGAGTGATGCCGGTCATGCCGTCGGCGGGATAGGCGACAAATTCGGGCGGGACGGTATAGGGCGACTGGCCGCCGTAGGTAAACACCGCCAACGGTAGGCGGGTGCCGTTGTTGCCGCCATAGCCCAGGTCGGTATAAAACGGCGCGATCATCGGCAGGCGGTGGTCTACGGTGTCCATCAGATCGTCTACTGCGGCCACCGGGTCGCCCAGCAGGTCAATGCCCTCATTCCCACTGCCTTTATAGCCCTGGCCCTTGATGCGGTCGTAGATCGTTGCGCCGATGAAGCCGGGCTGGGCGGGCTGTTCGCTGTGCAAGCCCATGCCGGTCATCCCGCCGGCGGCGGCGTTCAAGACATAATAGGTCGCGTGCCCCACCGCCGCCCGGTTGAGCGCCACATCCAGCCGCAGGGGCGCGAGGCCGACGCGCTGCCGGTAGGCATTGACGCGATCCAGCGCCGCCTGTTGCTCGGTGGTGACGGGCGGTGCGCCTGCGGCGAGTGTTGAGTGTTGAGTGTTGAGTGTTGAGTATTGTGCTGCGGTTAGGCTATAACCCAGCAGTAACAGAAAGGCGGGCAAAATCAGGCGTATACAGACGCTAAACGTCCTACGACGCGCATTTGGCATAACGTAGCTCTCTTTACCTAAAACAGCAGCGCCTAAAAACTCAACACTCAACACTCAACACTTAACACTCAGCGCTACTTCGTGCCGTAGCGCCAGGCGTAGTAGTGCTGGCCGACGTTGCCCATCTGGATTTGCCATTCGGGGGCGAAGGCGGGGATGTAGGTGAGGACGCGGCGCTGGTAGAGCTGGGTGAGGACGGCGTATTGCTTGCCGCCGATGCGGGCCGTCAGCCAATAGGCATCGCTGATCGGGTAGCCGGCGACGGGCACCCAGTTGTAGAGCGGGGCGGTGACTAGCTGGCCGTCTTGGTAGATCGGCGCTTGCTGTTGCAGGTAGTTCCAGAACTTGTCGGGGATGTTGTGGCCGGTCTGGGGGACGTAGTGGCTGTAGCGCACGCCATAGCCGAGCAGAGTGTCGCTGCGGTTGGTCACGCCGCGCGCGTCCATGTAGCCGGTGACGGGCTGGCCGCTGCGGTCGGGGAAGGTGTTATCACCGGCCAACGAGGCGACCCCGCGCATGGCGGCATAGGACGGCGCATCGGGGTTGGCGGCGCGGTTGTCGCCAACCACGACCTCGTTGGAGGCGGGGCGTTGCTCGTATTGCGTGTTGCCGGTCTGCATCCGCCCGCCGACCAGTTCGACCACCAGCAGGCCGTTGGTGATGTAGCCGGGGTCATTGGGATTACCGCCGGGGTTGGTCACTTCCATGCGCGCTTTGTCCCAGTATTGCACCAGGCGCTGGCCGCCGGGCGCGTCGCTGTAGGCTTCGCTGATGGTGGCGAGCGGTTTCGGCCCCCAGACCCAGGCCCGTTGCACCAGTTTGAGGGTCAGCGGCCAGTCGGCGCGGGCCCAGAGACGCAGGAACGCCTGGCTGGGGGCGATGCCTTGCGCGGGTGGTCGCGCCGGGGGTGCCACCAGCGGAGCCGCCGCGACCGGCCACGCTGCCAGCGCGCCGCCCATGACCAACATTGTCCCGACCATGCTCTGCCGTATCCAATGCCTGTTCATGCCCGTCCTCCTTTGTGCGAGTGGAAAGTTGAGAGTTGAAAGTTGAGAGTTGAAAGTTGAAAGGGTGTCGCGGTAGACCCAGTGCGTGCAGCGCGTGCTGCTATTGTGTGGTTGATGTATATTATGTCAATGGGTGCGTGCTGTCAAGCGTGCCAGGTGGGTTTGCGCTTTTCGAGGAAGGCGCGCAAGCCCTCTTGCCCTTCGGGGCTGACGCGGATGCGGGCGATGGTGGCGGTGGTGTAGTCGAAAGCAGCCACCGAGTCGAGGTCGCGCACAGTGCGCCAGAGGGCTTTGGCGACCGGCACGGCGGCGGGACTGCTGCTCCGCAAGGCTTTGAGTGCGTCAGCGAGGGCCGCTTCGAGGCCGCCGACCGGCACAACGGTGGTGACGAGGCCCAGTTCGTAGCCGCGCGTTGCCGGAAAGCGTTCGCCGGTGAGGAAGTAGGCGCGGGCGGGGCCGGGAGCCATCTTCCGCAAGACAAAGGGGCTGATGACGGCGGGCACGATGCCCAGCTTGATTTCGGTCAGGCCGATTTTGGCCGTCTCTTCGGCGATGACCAGATCGGCCACGGCGATAAGGCCCGCGCCGCCACCGAGGGCCGCGCCCTGCACCAGCGCGACCACCGGCTTGGGACACTCGTCAATGGCCTGCAACATGGTAGCGAGGCGGCGGGCATCGGCTAGGTTTTGCGCTTCGGTGTAGGTCAGGCTTTGCTGCATCCAGTTTACGTCGGCCCCGGCGCAAAACGACGGCCCCGCCCCGGCGAGGACGATGATCCGCACCGCAGGATCGCGGCCCAGGTCGGTGAAAGAGTGTTCGAGGTTGGCGATCAGGGCGGCGTTGAAGGCGTTATGCACGTCGGGGCGGTTGAGCGTGACGCGGGCCACGTCGCCCTCGCGGGTCACAAGCAGGTCAGACATCGGCCACACCTCCGTCGAGGGCGGGCTCTGTAGACGGCGCTACGGCGGCATCGTTGGCTTCAGCAGCCGTGTCGTCCGCTTCCACGTCCTCCTCGTCCGATCCCTCGTCCCAGTCGTCTACCAGCTCAATGCCGGCGAAGTCGGCGAAGCTGTGGGCCAGTTCTTTGACCGCCTGCTCGTCTTCGGCCAGTTCGATCACCACGTCGGCGGCCCCCAGGTGGATGGCGACGGGCTGGCAATTGGTGTTGGGCCAGCACTGGGCGCGGTAGTCTTCCTCGCTGATCTCTTTCTCCTCGAAGGCTTCATAGATCGGCAGGTAGGCCGGCCAGAGGGTGACATGGAAGCTGTCTTCGTTGCCGCCATAGCCACAGAAGAACCAGTCGTTATAGATTTCGCCGTCGATCTTTTGCGCGCCTTGCGGATCTTCCATCAGCAGATCGGAAAAATCGGCCAGCAGCGATTGCAGCTCCTCGTAAAACTCCTGGCGCGGCACCTGATAATATTGCCAGCCGCCGGTATCCGCATCCGTATTTGTTGTCATCGCAAGCACCTCGTCTAAAGCCCACGGGCGCGGCAAGCAGCGCCCCTACATCTGTCTGACCCACGGGCGCGGCAAGCAGCGCCCCTACAGTTGTCATCACGTTTCACGGCCCACGGCCCACGGCCCACGGCCTACATACGAAACACGCCGAAGGAGGGCGGCGGGATCTCACGGTTGCAGGCGGCGGCAATGCCGAGGGCCAGCACCATGCGCGTGTCGAGCGGGTCAATGATACCGTCGTCCCAGAGGCGGGCGGTGCTGTAGTAGGGATTACCTTCGGTTTCGTATTTCTCCATGGTCGGGGCCAGGAACGCCTGCCGTTCGTCGGGGGTCATGTCCCCACCTTGCGCGCGCAGGTTGTCGAGGCGCACGGTGAGCAGCACGTTGGCCGCCTCGCGCCCGCCCATGACGCTGATGCGGGCGTTGGGCCACATCCAAAGTTGGCGGGGGCTGTAGGCGCGGCCGGCCATGCCGTAGTTGCCCGCGCCGTAGCTGCCGCCGATGATCACGGTGAACTTGGGCACGTTGGCGTTGGCGACGGCCATGACCATCTTGGCCCCGTCTTTGGCGATGCCGCGATTTTCGTACTCTTTGCCGACCATGAAGCCGGTGATGTTTTGCAGAAAGACGAGCGGGATGCGGCGCTGGCAGCAGAGTTCGATAAAATGGGCGGCTTTGAGCGCGCTTTCGGAGAACAGGATGCCGTTGTTCGCCAGGATGCCGACGGGATAGCCCAGGAGGCGGGCGAAGCCGCAGACCAGGGTGGGGCCATAGAGCGCCTTGAACTCGTGAAAGCGCGAGCCGTCTACGAGGCGGGCGATGATCTCATGCACGTCGTAGGGGGTGCGGGTGTCGCGGGGGATCACGCCGTAGAGTTCGTGGGCCGGGTAGCGCGGCTCTTCGGGCGGGGTCAGATCCCAGGGCAGATGCTTGCGGCGGTGCAGGTGGGAAACGATGTCGCGGGTGATGGCGAGGGCGTGCGGGTCGTCTATGGCGAGATGGTCGGTCACGCCGGAGGTGCGCGAGTGGACCTCGCCGCCGCCCAGCTCCTCGGCGGTTACTTCTTCGCCGGTGGCCGCTTTGACCAGCGGCGGGCCGCCCAGGAAGATGGTGCCGGTGCCTTTGACGATGATGCTTTCGTCGGACATGGCGGGCACATACGCGCCGCCTGCGGTACACGACCCCATAACGACGGCGATCTGCGGGATGCCGTCGCGCGACATTTGGGCTTGGTTGTAGAAGATGCGGCCAAAATGTTCCTGGTCGGGGAAGACCTCGGCCTGCAAGGGCAGGAACGCGCCGCCGCTGTCTACGAGGTAGATGCAGGGCAGTGCGTTCTCCCAGGCGATGGTCTGAGCGCGCAGGTGCTTTTTGACGGTCAGGGGGTAGTAGGTGCCGCCTTTGACCGTGGCATCGTTGGCGACGATGACGCACTCCTGGCCCTCGACCACGCCGATGCCGGTGATGACCCCGGCGGCGGGCGCGTCATCGTCATACATCCCGTTGGCGGCCAGCGCGCTGAACTCCAGGAAAGCGGTATCGGGGTCGCAGAGCAGGCGGATGCGTTCGCGCACCGGCAGTTTGTTGCGCGCGGTGTGGCGCGCCATGGCCTTCGGCCCGCCGCCCTGGTACACGACGGCAAGGCGGTCGGTCAGTTGCTCCACGGCGGCGCGCATGGCGGTGGCGTTGGTCTGGAAGTCGGCGCTGTTGGGGTCGAGCGCGGATTTGATGATCGCCATTGATCCATCCTGTCGGGCGTGAGATAGCCGGGTGGGCTTCGTGCCCATGATACCATAAAAGCGGGAAACGTGAAACGTGAAACGTGCTGCGTATTGCGTATTGCGTAAGTGGGCGGGATTGTTGATCCACGAAGGACACGAAGGATTCTGAAGAACGCTGGTTGATCCGCGCAGGGACGCGCAGAGGCGCGCAGGAGCGCGAAGAACGACAGCAAGGGGACGGGGGGTTGGGCGGCGTTGGGGGAAATGGGCGGCGTGCAGTGGGTGGCGGGTGGCGGGGGTGTTCATGGTGGGCTTCTCCTCTGTCGGTTATGGCGGTGCGACCTGGGGCGTTAATTTTACCCCTCTATATATAATAACATCCAGCAAGGCTTTTTGGGACATGGTCATTTTTTAGCCTTGTATTAGGCTCATTTGTTTTAGCTAATTTAGCTAAAAGTGGTGAGTTTTTAGTTTTTTCTGAACGTTGATGCTGGTTTTGGGGCAGACCGGCCACGAATGGGGGCCACGAATACACGAATGCTGGGGCGGCAGTTGGCAGACGGAGGGCACCACGCAGCCGCGCAGGGCACGACATGGGGGCGGACCGGCCACGAATGGGGGCATGAATACACAAATAATGAGGGCGAGCGGGGCAAGCCGGTCCCAAATGCGTCGCGAGTACCCGCATGGGGGGAACCGAGACGGGGCGACTCAAGTCGCGGCTACAGCTACGAAGCCCGCCTGCGCGGGCTGGAGCTGGAAGGATAGGGACTTGGCCGGCGGTCCGCAGTTTTCGTCGGCACCCCACCCCTGGCGCGCCTAGCAGTGTTGTCTATTCGGGTATTCGCTCCGTCGGAGGGGATGGCCTGTTTGCTACAGCCGCTACGGAGTAGCCCCCAGTTGTTTTAGCAGATCCACGACCTTTTGCCGATCTACAGGATCTGTAAGCACCGCATAGGCTTTGCGATAGTCAGCGATTGCTTTCTCCGTTTCTCCTTTAACTGCGTAAGCACTCCCTCAGCTGGTGTAGGCATAGGCATTATCAGCCTGCAACGTAATCGCCTTATCGAAGTCCGCAATCGCACGGTCATAGTCTCCTTTGTGTGCATAAGCACCTCCTCGGTTTGTGTAGGCATTGCTATTATTTGGTTGTAACTCAATCGCCTTGTTGTAGTCGGCAATCGCTCGGTCGTAGTTCCCTTTGAGAGCGTAGGCACGTCCGCGCTTGTTATAAGCATCCGAGTAAGTCGGTTGCAACTCAATCGCCTTGTTGTAGTCAGCAATCGCACGGTCATAATCCCATTTGAGTGCGTAAGCACTTCCTCGGTTAGTATAGGCATCCGAGTAAGTCGGTTGCAGATCAATCGCCTTGTTGTAGTCGGCAATCGCTCGGTCGTAATCCCTTTTAGCCGCGTAAACACTACCTCGGTCGTTATAGGCTTTGGCAAAATCAGGCCGTAATTCAATCTCCTTATTGGAGTCAGCAATCGCGCGGTCATAATCCCCTCTGGCCGCGTAAACAAACCCTCGGTTGCTGTAAGCATCCGGGTAAGTCGGTTCTAACTCAATCGCCTTACTAAGGTCAGCAAGCGCGGGGTCGTAGTCGCCTTCAGCTGCGTAAACACTCCCGCGATTGTAATAGGGCGATGTGCTAGTTCGATTGATTACGGCTTGTTTAAAATATCACTTATATTAGCTGCTTTTGCCTATCACCGGGATTTGGAGCCTGAATCTACGAGTTGTAGTGGTTATCAAGCGGTGAGCCA
>JALYUO010000793.1 GCA_030853735.1 Chloroflexota bacterium | reverse complement strand
CCTGCCGCCACCGTCGCCCCCCCCAGCCCCACTGCCGACGCGCAGGCACTGGCCCTTCTCAGCGAGTTGCCGTCGAGCCTGGGTGATGTGACTCCCACTGCTGCTGCCGCCGACCCCACTCCTGAAGGGAGCGGGGAGTTGCTGCCGCCGGTAGCTCCCACTGAAGTGCCGACGCTGCTGCCGACCTCACCGCCGGCCAGCGCCACGCCGGTGCCTGCTCCGCCCACCGCCGGCGCGGCCGGCGGTCCGACCGATCCACTGACCGGCTTGCCCGCTGACCCCGCCAAGTTGGCCCGCGTGCCGTTGGTGGTGATGATTGACAACCACCCCGATGCCGCGCCGCAGACGGGCCTCAACAGCGCCAGCCTGGTGATCGAGGCGTTGGCCGAAGGCGGCATCACACGCTTCGAGACCTTTTTCCTGAGCGGCGACGCGCCGACGGTCGGCCCGATCCGCAGCGCACGGCCCTATTTTGTCGAGTGGGCCTATCCGTTCCACCCCTTCTATGTCCATTGCGGCGGCTCCTGGGAAGCGGTAGACCTGATCCGCGAGGCCGTCGGCACGATCACCAATGTAGACTGCTTCGACGGCAATATGCCGTTTTGGCGCAGCAACGACCGCCTGATGCCGCATAATCTCTATGCCGGCACCACGCAACTCTGGAAGCTGGCCGATAGGCGCGGCATCCATGCGCCGGCGACGGTGCCGGCGTTGCTCCATTCGCCCCCCCTGCCGCCCGATCAACGGCCCAGCGGCGGCACCCTCAGCTTTGTCTTTTCCGGGTTAAGCCGCTCCGACATCACCTGGGTCTATGATCACGCCGGCAACAGCTATCTCCGCAAGCAGTGGGGCTACTGGCACCGCGACCTGGAGACGGGCGATACCATCAGCGCGAAAAACGTGGTGGTGCTGTGGACCAACGTCTGGGAGTTGCCGGGCGACGAAAAGGGGCGCATGGGCACCGACACGGTGGGCGCGGGCACCGCGCTGATCCTGCGCGATGGGCAGCCCACCTGGGGCTACTGGTCGCGCGCCACGCCCTACCAGCCGTTGCAACTCTACAACGGCGCACGCGACCCCATGGCTCTAGCCCCCGGCCGCACCTGGATCGAGGTGCTGGGCGTGGGCAAAAAAGTGACGTTGGGGCCGTGATCCCTGCGCCGGCGGGCACCAGAGGTCTTGTCCTATGCTTGACACACAACTCGATTATCTGACGGCCGGTGGCTTGCTGGCCCAATTGGAGCCGCCGCCGGAGCCGGTCTATGGCTTCCGTCACGCCCTGGTGCAAGATGCCGCTTACGCCACCCTCCTCTACAGCAACCGGCGGCGCATCCACCGCATCGTCGCTGAGACCCTGGAAACCCTCTATCCAGAGCAAGGCGACGAACTCGCGCCTTTGCTGGGCCGGCACTTTTATGCCGCCGGCGATGCGCTGCGGGCGCTGCCCTACTTACAGCGCGCCGCCGACCGGGCCTTGGCGCGCTACGCCGCTGTTGAAGCCGCGCAGCAATACGAGCTGGCCCTGAGCGTGGCGACCACGCCGGCGGATCGCAGCCGCTTATTAGCCGGTTTGGCCGAAGCCCTGCAATTGCAAAGCCGGCTCACGGCGGCGCTGGCTGCTTGGCGACAGGCAATCCCCCTCTATCTGGAACAGGGCGACGTGGATCAGGCCGCGCGGCTGTGGGCCCGCGCTGCCCGTGCGGCGCTGAGTGCGGGCCAACCCGCGCAAGGCTTGGCGCTGGGCCGGGAAGGCTTGGCCCAACTGGCGAGTCTGGCCGCCACGCCGGGCTTGGCGACATTGTTGCATGAAACCGCCCGCGCCTGCCGGGTTAACGGCTTGCCCGCCGAGGCGCGGCAGCTGGCCCGCCAAGCGCAACTGCTGGCGCGCCGCTGGGGTGATGTTGCGACGCAGGCCGAAGCGTTGATCACCCTGGCCGCCTTGCCGCCGCAAGCGCCGCGTAAGTCGCTGGCCGCCTTGCGGGCGGCGATCCGCTTGGCCGCGCCGGCCGACGTACCGGCCACCGCCGCCCGCGCCTACAACAATCTGGCCTTGCTGGTGAGTTTCGGTCTGGGCGATTTCCGCGCCGGCCATCGCTACTATCGGCACGCGGCGGCGCTGGCCCAGCGTATGGGGCAGGCCGACTTGGAACTGTTTTACCTCAGCAACGCCACGAGTATGTTGTTGTGGCTGGGGCGCTTCGCTGCCATTCGCCGCACGATCCCGATCTTGACCGCTTTGGCCGCCCGCAGCGTGTCCGTCGCCCGGCCCACCTACCCCTTACCTTTTCTCGAAGGCTTGTTGCTGCGTTTTGCCGGCGAGGAGGCGGCAGCCATTCACTGCCTCCGGTTATGCCAGGCCGATGCCCGTGCGCGCGGCGATCTCCAATATCTCGGCTTTGTCTGCGACGATTTGGGGGCGACGCTGCTGGCAAGTGGCGACCCCGCCGGCGCGCAGGTCGCCTTTGCCGAAGCCTGGGCCATTGCCGAACGCGGCCTGACCCTCAGCCCGGCGCTGACCGCCTGGGGTCTAGCCACTGCCTATCTCGCACAAGACCGCTTGGTTGCGGCGCAGGCCGTCTGCGATCAACTAGCGGCCCACGCCGCCCAGCCGGCGCGCCTGTTTGATCAGGTCTGGGTCCAGTGGCTGGCGGCGCGTCTGGCGCTGGTTGCGGGCCGCCCCGCTGCGGCTTGGTCGGCCTTTGCGGCCACCGAGGCGCTGCTGGTACAATTGCGCTTGCCCTGGTATCGAGCGCGCCTCGCTGCGGAGTGGGCGGCCGCTTACGCCACGCATGGGTCGCCCGCCGATTTGGCCCACGCCGCCCAGTTGCGGGCGACCGCCGTGGCCGAGTTTCAGCAGTTGGGAGTGCCGCGTTGGGCCGCACGGGTGGCGGCTACTTTCCCGGTTGAGGCGTGAGCCATAGAGGAGACCCCGTTGGAACGCACGGTTTGTGTTTATAGTTCGTCGAGCGATACCATTGCGCCGGTGTTTTTTGCCGCTGCCACTGACTTAGGCGCGGCGTTGGCCCAGGCGGGCTACACGCTGGTCTATGGCGGCGCGCAAGTGGGGCTGATGGGCGCGGTGGCGCGGGCGGTCCATGCCCACCAGGGGCGCGTGGTAGGGGTCATCCCCGCCGGACTGCGGACGCGCGAGATCGTCTATGAGCCGGCCGACGAATTGATTGTTACGGCGGATATGCGGGCGCGCAAAGCGATCATGGAAGCGCGGGCGGCGGCGTTTGTTGCGCTGCCGGGTGGTTTCGGCACGCTAGAGGAGATCCTGGAGATCCTGACGCTTAAACAGCTGGGCTGGCACCGCAAGCCACTGGTGTTGCTGAACACGGCCGGCTTTTACGACCCGCTGATCGATCTGTTCGAGCATATCTATCGGGGGCAGTTTGCCCCCGTTGCCACGCGGCAACTCTATTACGTGACGGCGGATGTAGCCGCTGCGGTGGCCCATCTGACGGCGGGTTTGCCGGCTACCGACGCGGCGGCGGGGGAATAAGAGCGCGCGGGCCGGGAGTCGAACCCACCCTCTGCAACGTACTTCCACCAGGCGAGGCTCCGAATCGAACGGATCTGTTCGGTTGAGAGATAGCCGCTATCGCGCGCCGTTGCCCGTTCAGGCCAGATTCCACGCCGCGTGGTCGGGCAACGCGCGGCACTTCAACTGGACCGGGGCCGATCTACGGTTGTAGACCTGCTCCGGTGTACTACAGCGTAGAACCGGCCTGCTTCACCAGCGTACCGGGCCTACGGGGGCTATTATAGCCGATCCCCGGCGTTTTGCGCCAGCAGCTAAATGAGCACGGGCGACTGGAACGCGCCGCTACCGCTACGAAGCCCGCCTACGCGGGCTGGAGCCGGGGGCACGGAAGGGCGGAGCCGGGGCAACTCTAGCGGTCGCAACGGTGGATCTACGGTTCGTCCCGGCTCCAGCCCGCGTAGGCGGGCTTCGTAGCGGTAGCGGCGCGTTCCAGTCGCCCGTGCTCATTTAGCTCACGACCGGAGGGTAGGCTGGCCTGCTGTCCATTTTCCCCGCAGGCCACCGTGCTGACCCAAAGATCGGGCTAAGGTTAGCCACGCCGGGTGGCACCGCCGCCTATCCCCCAGACTGCCTGAAGGTCAGCGGCACCCACTGCACAGGTATCAGTGTTCGTAACGGTTCCGTACTGCGTTCAGCCTGACAAGATCATCGGCTGAACAGTTACCGACAATTTATCTAAATCTCCGTGTCTCCGTGTCTCTGTGTTGTCGTCCGTTCGCTAGCGCCGGATTCTGCGCTGCGCTCAATGGGACAAGATCAGCGGCTGAACAGTTACCGACCTAACCCTCAGCCCCTTTATCTGTTAGGAAACGGGGCAGCTATCCCAAGGAGGAAATATGAGCAAAGACTATCGCCTGGGCCGCGTGGCTGGGCTGGCGATCAGCACCGAGCCGTCGGCGATTGCGGCGACGGCGGGTTTGGGCGCAGTGGCGACGGGTGTGGCGGTCTGGCGCGGGGTGCGCGGACCGGGCGCGCTGGGCGTGGGCCTAGCGGTGGTCGCCTTGCACTGGGCCGGCGAGATCGGCCACCAGTTGGGCCACGCGGCAGTGGCGCGGCGGATCGGCTACCCGATGACCGGGCTGCGGGGCTGGTGGCTGTTGAGCGCCTCGCTCTATCCGCCCGCCGAGCCGGAGTTGCCGGCAGCCGTGCATATCCGGCGGGCACTGGGCGGGCCGGCGGCCAGCGCGCTGATCAGCGCCGGGCTGGGCGTGCTGCTGACCCGCATAGCGCGGCGGCAGCGCGTGCTGCGTGGGTTGGCCGGCTTTGCGCTGGCCGAAAATCTGCTGATCTTCACCATCGGCGCGTTCATCCCGCTCGGTTTTAACGACGGCAGCACGCTGCTGCATTGGTGGGGGCAGCGCGCCGGCTAATCGTTCCGAACTTTCCGCGCCCGACTGCGAACCCTCCGCAGCGATCTGCGCTACCATAGCATCGTGGAGTATCGCCCTTTAGTGAGGAGCAACCCGATGAAGCTATGGCAGCGCGTGTTTGGCGGCGGCCCGGAACCGGCCTGGCGGGGTCGCGCCCGGCTGGATACGCAAGCGGCGACGATTGCGCGCCTGTGTGAGCAGGGAGCCGACCGGCGGGCCTTGCCTCTGGCCGTGACGGCGCTGGCGGATGCGCGCCGCGTATGGGGCGCGGGGCATGACGGCATCGTGGGCTGGATCGAGACGGTGGCGGCGATCCAGGAGCGGCTGGGGCAGTTGCGCGCCGCCACCGCCTTGCGCCGTGAAGCCGTGACCCTGCGCCGCGTCTATCTGGGCCGCAACCACCCGGCGCTGCTGGGTAGCGTGCAGCGGCTGGCCGCGTTATACTTGGCGCAAGGCGAAACCGCCGCCGCCCAGTCGCTGTTGCGCGAAGCGGCGGCGATCCAGGCGCGCATCTATGGCAGGGAGCAGGCGGATGACGGTTGTGGTCTTCGGCAGCATCAATATGGACCTGGTGGTGCAAACCCCGCGTGCGCCGGTCGCCGGTGAGACCTTGATCGGGCAGCGTTTTTTCACTGCACCCGGCGGCAAAGGAGCGAACCAGGCCGTGGCCGCCGCCCGCCTGGGAGCCGTAACGCGCATGGTCGGGCGGGTGGGGGCCGATGCTTTCGGCGCGGCCTTGCGCGACAACCTGCGCGCGGCGGGGGTAGACGTGGCGGGCGTGCTGACGGATGCCCAGGAATCGTCGGGGGTCGCGCTGATCACGGTTGCGGCGGCGGGCGAGAATCGCATCATCGTGGTGCCGGGGGCGAACGGGGCGCTGGACGCGGCGGATGTTGGGCGGCTGCGGACGGCGCTGGTCGGGGCGCGGGTGCTGTTGCTGCAAGCGGAAGTGCCGCTGATCGCGGTGCAGGCCGCTGCCGTTGCCGCCCGCGCCGCTGGGGTGCTGTGCATCCTCGATCCCGCGCCGGTGCCCGTTGCGGGGCTGCCGCCCGACCTCTTGGCCCTGGCCGACATCCTGACCCCCAACGAGGGCGAAGCCGCCGCGCTGGTCGACTTTCCACTCGATAACGACGCGGCGGTGATGCGGGCGGCGACGGTCTTGCACGCGGGCGGGGCGCGGCAGGTGGTCATCACGCGGGGCGCGGCGGGGATTTACTGGAGCGATGGCACAAATAGCGGCTTCCAGCCCGCGCTGCCGGTGGCGGCGGTAGACACGGTGGGCGCGGGGGATGCC
>JALYUO010000780.1 GCA_030853735.1 Chloroflexota bacterium | reverse complement strand
GCCCATTCGTGTATTCGTGGCCCCATTCGTGGCCGGTCGGTCGCCCCACCGCGCCGGGGCACCGCCTCCTACCGCCCGCAAGCTGAGTCGTTACAAACGGGAAACGTGATGCGTGAGCCGCAATCATGCGGTCAAGCGCGACACTCACCCCAACGGATTCTTCGCTGCGCTCAGAATGACAGCTGCAGTGGCTGAATCGTTACCTGCTTCGCGCCTCTTCGCGGTCCTGCGCGGATTCATCATCCGTCCTTCTTCGTGCTCCTTCGTGTTCTTCGTGGATCATATCGTTTTGTCTTCGCGCCTCTTCGCGGCCCTTCGCGGATGCAAAATCAGAGGCAGCGTGCTTGACGCAGGCCGCGCCTGATCCGTATAATCAAACCGCGTGCAAACTGAGTGGCAGCGAGAAAGAACAAAGATCATGGCTGGACCAATAGCTAATTTAACCCTGATGCCGCGCCGCCCGCCGACGGAAGCCGAGGCGGACGGGCCGCCGCGCGTGGCCTTTGTCACGCTGGGCTGCAAAGTGAACCAGAGCGATACACAACAGGCCATCGGCGCGTTCCGCAGCGCGGGCTTCCAACTGGTGCCGCCGAGCGCGCCCGCCGAGGTCTATGTGGTCAATACGTGCAGCGTCACTTCGGTGGCCGACCGGAAATCGCGGGCTTGGCTGCGGCGCGTGGCGCGGGCCAACCCGGCGGCGCTGGTGGTGGCGACGGGCTGCTACGCCGAGTCGGGGGCAGCGACACTGGCTGAGATGCCCGAAGTGGGGCTGATCGTTACGCCGCGCCAGGGCGACGAGTTGGTGCGCCTAGTGCTGGACGGCCTGCCCGACGCGGTGCGTGCCCGCACACGGGGTCGCGTGACCATGCCCAGTTTTGTCCTGCCGGAACGCCTCAGCCCGTTGCCCGACTGGGCCACGACCGACGGGGATAGCGGGGCAGCCGCCGGTGATGACCCCGATCTGTGGGCGGTGGATGCTGCGGCGGGGATGCGGACGCGGGCAATGGTCAAAGTCGAGGACGGCTGCAACGACTTTTGCACCTTCTGCATCATCCCCTTCACGCGCGGGATGCCGCGCAGCACGCCGACGGCAGGGGTGTTGAAGCGCGTGCGGGCGCGGGTGGCGGGCGGCGCGCAAGAAATCGTCCTCACCGGCACGCACATGGGCAAATACGGCAGCGATCACGCCCAGCGCAAGCGCGCCGCCGCTGATCCCGACGAAGCGCCCGACCTGCCGGCGTTGGTGGCCCAAGTGCTGACCGCGACGAATGTGCCGCGCCTGCGCCTGACTTCGCTCGAACCGACCGATGCGGTGGCCTTGCTGCCGCTGTTCGCCCACCCGCAAGCGGCGGGACGGTTGGCGCGCCATCTGCACCTGCCGCTGCAAAGCGGCTGCGATGCAACCCTAGCCCGTATGCGGCGCGACTACGACACGGCGGAATATGCGCGCATCGTCGCCCAAGTGCGCGACGCGGTGCCCGACATCGGCATCACCACCGATGTGATCGTCGGCTTCCCCGGCGAAACGGAGGCTGAGTTTGCAGAGACCTGCGCCTTTGTCGAAAGCCTGGGCTTCCTGGGGGTCCATGTCTTTCCCTATTCGGGCCGCCCCGGCACCCCGGCGCTGACCATGCCCGGCCAGATCGATCCGCCGACACGCCATGCGCGCTGGGAGCGACTGACCGCCATCGGCGCGGCGGGCCACGGCGCGTTCGCCACGGCCATGCTCGACCGCATCTTGCCGGTGCTGTGGGAGAGCGGCGACGCGGCCGGTGGGCGCGGCCTCACCGACAACTACCTGCGCGTGCAGACGACGCGCCCCGTTGCGCCCAACACCATCACCCCGGCGCGCATCACGGCGTTCGATGCCGCCGGCCTGTGGGCGGAGCCGGTCGGGTGAGTCGATCCAGTGCATTGCCCAGCGAAGGCACGGCGCGCTTTGTCTTCCAAGCCGCCGTCGGCGTGGGGTCGTTTTGCACGCTCTCGTCGTTGGTGCTGGGCTTCCAGGCGGCGACGTTGGGCGCAGCCGTCTTCCTGGCGCTGGCGGTGATTAGCCTGGGAGTCGCCTTGCGCTATGGTCGCATCTATGCCGAACTGCGCCGCCGCCGCTGGAGCCACGAACTGGCGCGCCCCAGCGCGGCGCTGGAACAGCTGTTTGACCGTGCCCGCGCCGCGCAGGCTGCGCCAGGGGCCGGGGGAGAGGATACGGATCATGCCTGATGTGACCCGGCAGAAGTGGATGATCGCGTTAGCCGTGATCGGAATCGTGCTGGCCTGTAGCGGGCTAACGCAGATCGTGCTGGCCCATAACTTGGCGGACTTTAATGGGGCGCGGTGGTGGCTAGTCGCGGCTTGGCTGTTGCTGATGCCGCTGTTGGTCTATATGCTGCGCTTGCGCGGCCAGAGCAAGCGCGCCGCCCGCGCCGTGGCCCAGCAACAGCGCGCCGCGTTGGATGCCGAAACCGCCGCCCTGCTGACCCCCGACGGCATTCGCCGCGCCGGCGGGGTCGAACCGCAGGAGCCGGCGTGAGCGATCCCGCCGCGCCGGCCGCCGTCAGCCGCACCGATTTTCCGTTGCCGTCGTTTGGCCGGGGCAAAGTGCGCGACACCTACGAGTTGGGCAACCGGCTGCTGATCGTCGCCACCGACCGGCTTTCGGCCTTCGATGTCATGCTGCCCGCCGGCATACCGGGGCGCGGCGTGGTACTGACCCAGCTATCCGCCTTCTGGTTTGGCCGCACCCGCGACCTGCTGCCCAATCACTTGATCAGCACCGATCCGGCTGCCTATCCTTTCGACAGCAGCGAGTGGCCGGCGGACGAACGGGCCAAGCTGGCCGGGCGCACGATGCTGGTGCGGCGCACGCGGCGCATTGACATTGAGTGCGTGGTGCGCGGCTATCTGGCCGGCTCCGCCTGGGCCGAATATCAGGCCAACGGGGAGCAGGGGGCGGGCGGGGTGGCCCTGCCGCCGGGGCTGGTCGAAAGCGCGCCGCTGCCGGAGCCGATTTTCACGCCGACCACCAAAGCCGAGCACGGCCACGACGAGCCGATCTCGTTCGCGCGGCTGGTGATGCTGGTGGGCGCGGCGACCGCCGAGCGGCTACGCAGCGCCAGCCTGACCATCTACCATGAGGCCGCCGCCTACGCCGCGACCCGTGGCCTCTTGATCGCCGATACCAAGATGGAGTTTGGCTGGCTGGACAATGAGATTATCCTGATTGATGAGCTGCTGACCCCCGATAGTTCACGCTTCTGGGACGCGGCCCGCTATGCGCCCGGCGGCCCGCAGCCCAGCTTCGACAAGCAATATGTCCGTGATTGGCTGGACCAGAGCGGCTGGGACCGCACGGCCCCCGGCCCGCCCCTGCCCCCCGCCGTCATCGCCCGCACCGCCGCCCTCTACCACGAAGCCTACACCCGCCTGACGGGCGAAGTGTTGAGTGTTGAGTGTTGAGTGTTGAGTGTTTAGTGTTGAGTGTTGAGTGTTGAGTTGATGTAATCGCCGACGCACTGTGCAGTAAATAATACGCATTACGCATTACGCATTACGCATTACGCATTACGCATTACGCCGTAGGAGCAACATGGAGCAGCAGACCGCGACCCGCTTCACCGTGCGGGTTCATGTGACCTTGAAGCCGGTGGTCAACGATCCGCAGGGGCTGGCGGTGCGCGACGCGCTGTGGCAGTTGGGCTACCACGACGTGGCGACCGTGCGCGTCGGCAAGGTGATTGACCTGGAGCTGACCGCGCCCGATGCCGCCGCCGCCCGCGCCGCGGCCGACGAGATGGCCCGCCGCCTGTTAAGCAACCCAGTGATCGAGCAATTTGACCTCGAAGACCCGCAGCCGCAGTGAGCGCGTGGCGCACCCCGCTGCTGGTGGGAGTGGGCACCGTGCTGGCACTGCGGATCGGTTTAGGGCTATGGGCCGCCTTCGTCTTAGCCCCCATTTCGACCGCCGACCCTGACCAGCGCTATGCCCATGGCGGCTTCCCGCTTCAGGGTAGCGGTTGGCTGTCGCCGTGGGAACGCGAAGACGCGCTCTGGTATGAAAAAATCGCGGTGCGCGGCTACGGCACCGAAGGCAGCACCGCCTTCTTCCCGCTGCTACCGTTGCTGCTGGGGGCCGTCAATGCTGTTACGGGCAATGTTGCGCTGGCGGGGGTGCTGGTCGGGAGCGTAGCGGCGGCGGTAGCGTTCGCCCTGCTCTATCGCTTGGTCCAAGCAGAGTATGATGCGCCGACAGCGGGACGCACGGTGGCCTATGTGGCCCTCTTTCCCACCGCCTTTTTCCTGTATGCCGCGTACACCGAGTCACTGTTTCTGGCGCTGGTGGTCGGCGCGTTCTGGGCAGCCCGCCGCGAACGCTGGCTGCTGGTGATGGGCTTGACGGTGTTGGCCGGGCTGACCAAGGTGCAAGGTGCGCTGTTGGGGCTGCCCCTGGCCGTTGAGTACCTCCAACACAGCAGTTGGCGACCCTGGCGGGGCAGCTTCGCGGCGCGCCATTGGGCGACGCTCCTCGCGCTGGCGGCGGCGGGCGCAGTGGGCACTGCCGCCTTTTTCGCCTACTTGACCTGGGGGCTGCGTGACCCGCTCTCCTGGTTCACGCGCGAAAGCCGGCAATGGCAGCAACGCACCACTTGGCCGGGCGAGACGCTGTTCACTGCGCTGCAAAAAGTGGCGGAGCAGCGGCAACTGACGATCAACACCTTTGACTTAGTAGTGCTGCTGGGCTTTACGGCGCTGACCGTTGGCGCTTTCCGCTTGCGGATCAGCTACGGCCTCTATGCCCTAACCATCCTCGCTACCGTCTGGGGCCACACCAATAACACCTTCCCGTTGATGAGCGCCAGTCGCTTCGTGCTGGTGGCCTTCCCCTGCTTCCTCGTGTTAGCAATTTGGGCCGGGCGGCGACCGCGCTGGGTGCATCTGGCGCTCATCATGTTTTGGGTCAGTTGGTTGCTGGTCTGGACGCTGCAGTCGGTGCGCGGCAATTGGGTCGGTTGAACAGGAAGGTAAGCAAAGTTAATGCGGATGATCCGATATTTCGACCGCAGTGCCCTGCTACTCACGTTATTGCTTGGTGTTGTGGGATTGGCCTATATTTGGGTGCCGACCGATCCTGATGTGTGGTGGCATATACGGAGCGGTCAACTCGTCGTCCAATCCGGCGTACCGCTCACCGACCCGATGAGCTTCACCCTCCCTGGTGCCCGCTGGGTATTGCACGAGTGGCTAACTGAAGTGGGAATGTATCTCATTGAGCACTACTTGGGTTATTTGGCCCTGGTCGTACTAGCCGCATTGATTACGGTCCTTACTTACGCACTCTTATATCGGGTGTTACGGGGCTTGGGGTCAGGACCGGCGCTGGCCGTCGGACTGGTCTTAGTTCGCACGCTGATGGATGCGCCCACCTGGGGAGTACGACCGCAAATCTTGGTTACGTTGTTTTTCACGGTCTTTCTGGCGCTGGTCCTGCGCTACCGCCAAGTATGCCGGCAGCCGGGTCTGCAACCTGCTAACGAACTCCGTGGCCTTGCCGTCTGGATCGGCCCGGATCGTTGGCTTTGGCTATTACCGCCGCTCATGCTGCTCTGGGCGAATATGCACTCCGGCTTTCTGGTCGGTATCGGACTGCTAGGGCTGTGGGTCATCGGGGAAGTCGGGAACCGGTTGCTGGGCTGGGGAAGGCCCGTGCCCATCCAGCCGCTGGTCGCCGTCACCCTCAGTTGTGGGCTGATTTGGCTGATCAATCCCAACGGTATTGACTTGTTGCTCCTACCCCTCACTTATTTGGGCGGGCCACAAGCCGGCAATTTGTTGCCGTTTATTCAGGAATGGCAACCCCCCGATGCACGTAAACTGGCAACCATACCGTTTGTACTCACCCTCTTAAGCCTACTAGCGGTGATGTTGTGGCCGCACAACCCGGCCCCGCGCCCAACCCCAGCCGACGATTCGCAAGCACCCGGCGACAGCGGCGCGGCCGGGGTGCGCCTGCCGTTTAGTGGGGATGCCGCCCTCCTGTTGGAGATGGGCGTGTTTTTGTTGGCGGCCTTACAAGCGACCCGCTTAGTCCCTCTCTGGGGAACTTGGTGGGCGGTAGGCATGGCAGTGGCGTTGCCGCGCCTTTGGCCGCTACTGGGACGGGATCGTCGCGCTCCCCCTACGCCGCTGCGCGTGCGGTTAAACCTGGGATTAGCCGGAGTAGTGCTGAGTGGCCTGGCAATCTTCTTACTGGTCACGCCCCGCGCGCAACTGGGGCCACAACCGCACGATACCGGCTATCCTGCCGAAGCGGTCGCCTACTTAGCCGCCCACCCCGAAATAGCTGCCGATCCGCTCTATAATGAGTATGTGTGGGGTGGCTATCTGATCGCCCAACGCTGGCCCGCCCATAATGTGTTTATTGATGGGCGGGCGGATATGTATCGGGGGATTGTAATCAATGATTATATAGCAACGCTGAGTGGCGGCCCCGCTTGGCGGCGCATCTTCGCTAAATATGGAGTGCATGGGGCATTGGTGCCCCGCAATACCCCACTGGCCGAAGTGCTGGCGCAGGAACCGACTTGGCAGCAAGTCTGCTGCACAAGTGGGCCTGCTTTAGTGTTCGCCGCACGCCCCTAACCCCAGCGAGGAAGTAGCCCTTGCGCCCCGTTGCCGCACTGCGTACTGCTGCTACTTGTTCTCCACAAGCGATAACGAACCTAAAGTGGCTTAGGCGGGCGGGCGTGGGTAGATCAGCAACTGCGTGCAGCGGAACAGGGCCAGGGTGGCTCCGGTCGCAGTGTCGCGCATAACGGCATCCCAAACCTGCGTCGTCCGTCCGCCGTGGACTAGGGTCGCCACGCACTCAAGCACCCCGCTGCGCGCCGTGCCGAGAAAGTTGGTCTTGAGTTCGACCGTGGTGAAGCTGTGCGCGCCGGGCGGCAGGTGGGTGATCGCGCCGTAGCCGCAACTGGTGTCGGCCAGCGCCACGACGGTGGCCGCGTGCAGGTAGCCGTTGGGGGCCGGCAGTTCGGGACGCAACACCAGGCGGCTCGTTAGCCGCTGCTCATCTAGTGCAGTGAATTCGATACCAATCAGGCCGGGCAGCGTGCCGAGGCTACGGGCATTCAATTGATCGAGGGTCGTCATCTTGTGGCTCCTTTGCGTTGATGATATCCCTATGATAGCATATTTGCCCACCACCTGATTTTGCACCACAAAGACACAAAGATCACAAAGATCCTAAACCGCACTGATCTTTGTGATCTTTGTGTCTTTGTGGTGTAATGGGAATGGCGGCTTGCGTAATGCGTGGCTTGCTTGTAGAATCAGCAGGAATGCGTTACGACCGCCAGGCCAACGTGAGAAGAGAGAAACCACCCTATGGCGCAACTCAAATTCGGCGTGCTGGTGTTCCCCGGCTCCAACGGGGATACGGACTGCCTGTACTTGTTGAACACGGTGTTGGGCGTGCCGGCGGAAGCCGTCTGGCACGGCGAGCGCCGGGTGGCGGGCTATGATTGCCTGATCCTGCCCGGCGGCTTCAGCTACGGCGACTATCTGCGCGCCGGAGCCATTGCCCGCTTCGCGCCGGTCATGGGCGCGTTGCGCGACTTTGCGGCGGCGGGCAGGCCGGTGCTGGGCATCTGCAACGGCTTCCAGATCCTGACCGAAGCGGGTATCTTGCCCGGCGCACTGCTGCGGAACGGCGAACTGGCCTTCAGCAGCCGCCCCATCCAAGTGCGGGTGGAGGCGGGCGCGACGGCCACGCCGTTCACTGCCGGCGTGACGGGCGGCGCGGTCTGGCGGCTGCCCATTGCCCACGGCGAAGGCCGCTACTTTGCCGCGCCGGAAACGCTGGCCGAGATCGAAGCCAACCGCCAGGTAGTGTTGCGCTATTGCGAAGCCGACGGAGCAATCAGCGACGCGGCCAACCCCAACGGATCGAGCCACGGCATCGCCGGGATCTGCAACGCGGCGGGCAATGTGCTGGGCTTGATGCCGCACCCGGAACGCGCCGGGGAAGCCCTGTTGGGCATGACCGACGGGCTGCACCTGTTCCACGCGCTGATTGCCGCCTGCCGGGGTGCTGCGGGGGACCGCGCCCTCTCCCACCGCCCGGTCGCGGCAGGCCGTTAGCGTGCGCCGCTGGGCCGGGCCGGCGCTGGCGCTCGTGCTGGCCCTCAGCATGGGCTACTATATCCTGGGCGTGCTGATCCCCATGCAGGTGCGCGAGGCGCGCAGCAGCGGCACACCGCGCGGCAACCTGTCGGACCTCTATCCGCGCTGGCTGGGGGCCAAGGCGTGGCTCGAACAGGGCCGCGACCCCTACAGCGCCGCCGTGACGCGCGACATCCAAATCGGCTATTATGGGCGGCTGCTCGATCCGCAGCGGCCCAACGATCCGCACGATCAACAGGGCTTCGCCTATCCCATCTATGTCGCGTTTGTGCTGGCACCGACGCTGGGCCTGCCGTTTAGCGTGGTGCAGCCGGCCTTCGGCAGTTTGCTGCTGGCGCTCACGGTGGTCAGCGTGCCGCTGTGGGCCTATGCGCTGCGCGTGCGGCTCAGTGGAGCGGCGCTGCTCACCGTGACGCTGCTGACGCTGGGCAGCTTTCCCACCGCGCAGGGCGTGGCGCTGGAGCAGTTGAGCCTGCTGGTCGCGGCGCTGTTAGCCGGCACCGCTGCCTTGTTGACGGCGGGGCGACCGCTGCCGGCGGGCGTGCTGCTGGCGCTGGCGACGATCAAGCCGCAGGTGGCGTTGCCCTTACTGGCCTGGCTGGCGCTCTGGACTCTCAGCGATTGGCGGGCGCGACGCGGCTTGGCGCTGGGCTTCGGCGTAACGATGGCGGGCTTGCTGGGCGGTGCCGAGTGGCTGTCGCCGGGTTGGATCGGGCGGTTTCTCAGCGCGCTGAACGAGTACCAACGCTACACCGGCGGGCGGTCGCTGGTAGACACGCTGCTCACGCCGGTGGGCGGGGCGCTGGTAAGCGTGGCGTTGGTGGCGGGCGCGGCGGTGGTGTGTTGGCGAGTGCGCCACGACAGGGCGGGCACGCCGGGCACCAATCTGGCCCTGGCCCTGGTGCCGGCGGTGACGCTGGCGATCATCCCGACCTGGGCACCCTACAACCAACTGCTGCTGCTGCCCGCCGTGCTGTTGCTGCTCGATGCGCGCTTGTCCTTCTGGGCAGCGGGTCGCTTGGCCCGCTATTTGGCCCTGGCCGCCGCGCTGATGATCGCCTGGCCGTGGGTCGCCACGCTGGGGCTGACCCTGGCCGCCGTTGTGCTGCCGGCCGTGACGGTGCAAGGCGGCTGGACGCTGCCGCTCTGGACAAGCCTGTTCTTGCCACCGGCGGTGCTGGCCGCGCTTGCTTATGCGGCGTGGGGACCGCTGCGCCCCGCGCCGTCCGCCCGCGCATGAGCCGCCCCCGCATCCGCTGGAGCGAGCCGTTGCCGCGCCGCGTCTGGGTCTACCTGGGGCTGTGCGGCTTGGGCGTGGCCTTGCTGACGGCGCTGGCGATCAGCCTGTGGGTGCAAATTCGCCAAACTGCGGACTTGCGTAGCTTTCTGCTCACGACCGATTTCCCGCCGTTCCTGACCGGCGCACGGCTGATCGCGGCGGGCCGGGGCGCGCAGCTTTACGATCCGGCCGCGCAAAGCGCCGTCCAAGCGGCGATCCTGGCTCCTTATGGGGCCACGCGCGCCACGCTGCCCTATGACCATCTGCCGTTCCTGGCGCTGGCGTTGGCTCCCGTGGCCGGACTGCCCTTGCCGGTGAGCTATGCCCTCTGGATCGGCGCGACCACGCTGGTCTTGCTGGGCGCATTGGGCCTGCTGGCGGCAGAGATGCGCGCCGTTGCCCGCGATGCGCTGGAGCGGCGCTGGGCCCCACGCGCGCTGGTCGCCCTCAGCCTCGGCTTTTTCCCGGTCTATCAGGATCTGTTGCTGGGGCAAACCGCGCCGTGGGATCTGCTGGCCTACACGCTAACCCTGCGCTACCTACGCCAGGAGCGCGCTGTCGCCGCCGGCTTGGCCCTGACGCTGGCGCTGATCAAGCCGCAACTGCTGATCGTGCCGCTCGGCGTGCTGCTGCTGGCGCGCCAATGGCGCACGCTGGCCGCTTTCACGGGCCTGAGCGGGGCGCTGTTGCTGCTGGTCACGCCCCTGCTGGGCGGGCCGGGGTGGCTTGTGGGCTATGGGCGGCTCCTCGCGGACGTGGCGACCGTGCGGGCCGGCAACAGCCTGATCCACCCGGCGCTGATGGAGAACCTGCGCGGCGCGTTTCTCCTGCTCGCCGGGGAGTCGGCAGCCTGGGCGCTGCCGGCGACGGTGCTGGTGAGCCTGGCCGTGCTGGCCTGGGTTACGCGGGCCTGGTGGGGAGCGCCGCCCACTTGGGCCGCCAACCCCGCCGGCTGGGATGCGCGCTGGGCGGTGGCCTTGTTAGCCACCCTGTTGGTCAATCCGCACGGCCTGCCCTACGAACTGACGCTGTGGCCGTTGGTGGGGGTGCTGGCCTGGCGCGCCGCGCGCGCCGATCCGTCGCCGGGGGCCGTGCCGCGCTTGGTGCCCTGGCTGGTCGGCGGCTACCTCGCCGGCACGCTCGCCTTGCCGCTGCTTGCGTTGATCCCTGGTTGGCCGTTGCACCTGGGAGTCCTATTTATGCTGGCGGCGTTGGTCCGGCTCGGTCGGCGGTCGGCAGTCGGCAGTCGGCGGTGGGGGAGTTATGGGTAGTGTGTGATGGTGTGACAATAATTCTAGCGGCCACCAACAGGGCTACGCAATACCCGCCAATCGCGGCATTCTGTGCCGTGTCGCCGTGTTGCCGTGGTGAATAAACGGACCGTGCCGCCGCTGCAAGGGGCCACGCTGCTGATCATGCTGGCGGCGGCGCTGGGGCTAGGCTGGCTGAATAGCCCCTGGTTGGCGGGTTGGCTGCGCGAGGCCGATCTGCCGCCCGCCCAGGCCGGCTACCCGTTCACCGACTATGCCGCTTTCGTCAATGCGGCCCGCTTGCTGGCCGGGGGCCAGGGCGCGGCCCTCTACCGGCTGGAAGCGCAGCGCGCGCCGCAACGCCGCGAGTGGGGCACGCGCTATGATGAGGCGCTGGCCGTGCCGTTCGTTAATCCGCCCTGGTTTGCGGGGCTGCTCTGGCCGCTGGCCGGGCTGCCGTTGGGCCGCGGCTTCCTGCTCTGGGCCGCCGCCTGCGCGACGATGACTCTGGCGGCGGCGGCGCTGCTGGTGGCCTGGGCGCGACCACCGCCGCTGATCGGCGCGGCCTTCATCCTGGCCCCGCTTGGCTTCCTGCCCTTTTGGCGCACGCTCTTGCTGGGGCAGACCAGCGCCCTGGTCCTGCTGGGCCTGGCCCTGGCGACGGTGGCCCTGGCGCGCGGCGCGGATCGGCGCGGCGGCATGGCCCTGGCCCTGGTCAGCGTCAAGCCGCACTTGCTGATCCTGCCGCTACTGGCGCTGGCGCGCACCGGTCGCCTGCGGGCGCTGGTCGCCCTGGCTGGCGCGGGGGCCGTGCTCCTGCTGCTGCCCTTACCGCTCACCGGCGTCGGCGTGTTGCCGGATTATGTCAAGCTCTTGCAGAGTTCCGCCTATGCCGGCTACGAAAACCTGCCGCAGGTGCAAACCTGGCGCGCCCTGATCGAGGCCACATTGGGCCTGCACGGTCCGCTTGCCACGGGGTTGCTGCTCGTC
>JALYUO010000772.1 GCA_030853735.1 Chloroflexota bacterium | reverse complement strand
GCGTAGGCGGGCTTCGTAGCGGTAGCGGCGAGTTCCCGTCGCCCGTGCCAATTAGATGCAAGTACTCTGGGCCTAGCGCAAGGTTGGTTGCAACAGGTACGGGGCGCGGCCGGCAGCGCCGCTACAGCCCCTATTCCCTACGAGCGCGGCCGGCAGCGCCCCTACAGATAGCCTAGGTAAGGGTGACGGTGCCCGTGCTGGGGGCCGCTTGGCCTTCTTGCTGCATCGCTTTCCGCAGCAGGGTCGGTTCGCTCTGCTCCACCAGTTGCGCCGTCTGCTCTTCCTGGCGCAGGTTCTCGCGCAACAGGGCGACGACTTGCTCCCGACCCATCAGTTCCGCGCCGGCGATCAGGCCGCGATAGCTGGCGATCTCGTAGTGCTCCACCTTGCCGGCCGCGCCGTTGATGACGCAATCAAGCAGGGCAGGCACGGCGGCCGCTTCCTTCATGCTCTTCTGGCCTTCGGTGACCAGCCCTTTGGCGGCATCGCATGGCTGGCGTTGCGCCTGCTGACCCAGCAGTTGGAACGCCTGCTCCAGGTTGGTGATCTGTTGCTGGGTTTGCTGGATGTGGGTGGTGAGGTTGGTCTTCAGGCTGGCATCGGTCGCCTGTTGCACCATCATCTGCTGGGCTTCCAGGAACTGGTGTTCCGCATCGTAGATGTCGCGCAGTTCGTGGACAAACTTCTCGTTTAGTGTTTTGATCGCCATTGCTAAAATCTCCCTAAACGACCTAAGCGGCATTGCTCTGGTTCGTACTCTCCCTGGCTACAAGCCCGGTTTTGGTGAGCGTGCAATACAACTGTGATCTCTTAAAGCAAAGTCTGTGCCAGATTTGGCAGGTGGGACCAATAGTGCTACAATAGGCGTAGCTTTGCGCCGCCAGGACGGCGCTTGACAACGGAGTCAAAGATCATGTTGGAGGCACGGGATGAACAGTTATGGTGCGCGGGCGGTGCTGCCGGTCGGCAACCGCGAGTATGAGATTTATCGGTTAGATGCGCTGGCGCAGGCCGGGTTGGACCCTAGCCACTTGCCCTATTCGCTCAAGATTTTGCTCGAAAACCTGCTGCGGACCGAAGACGGCGCAGCGGTGACGGCGGACGACATTCGCAGCCTCGCCAAATGGCACCCGCGCGCGGTGCCGTCCGAGGAGATCGCTTTCACCCCGGCGCGCGTGTTGCTGCAAGACTTCACCGGCGTGCCGGCCATTGTGGATCTGGCCGCGATGCGTGACGCGATGAGCGACCTGGGCGGCGACCCGACGCGCATCAACCCCTTGCAGCCGGTGGAGCTGGTGATTGACCATTCGGTGCAGGTGGATGCCTACGGCTCGGCGGCGGCGCTGCTGATCAACGCCGACCTGGAGTTTGAGCGTAATCAAGAGCGTTATGCTTTCTTGCGTTGGGGCCAAACGGCGCTGAAAAACTTCAAGGTGGTGCCGCCCGACACCGGCATCGTCCATCAGGTCAATTTGGAATATCTGGCGCGGGTGGTGTTCACCAACAAGCGCGAAGGCGAAGGACTGCCGCAAGCCTACCCTGATACGGTGGTCGGCACCGACTCGCATACCACGATGATTAACGGCCTGGGCGTGCTGGGCTGGGGCGTGGGCGGCATCGAAGCTGAGGCGGCCATGCTGGGCCAGCCCGTTTCGATGCTCATCCCGCAGGTGGTCGGCTTCCGCCTCGAAGGCGCGCTGCGCGAAGGCGTGACCGCCACCGACTTGGTGCTGACCGTGACCGAGATGCTCCGCAATAAGGGCGTGGTCGGCAAGTTTGTCGAGTTCTACGGTCCCGGTCTGCCCGCGCTGACCCTGGCCGACCGCGCGACCATCGCCAACATGGCCCCCGAATATGGCGCGACCTGCGGCATCTTCCCGGTAGACGCGGAGACGCTGCGCTACTTGCGCCTGACCGGGCGCTCCGAGGACCATGTGGCGCTGGTCGAAGCCTATTGCCAAGCGCAAGGCTTTTTCCATACGCCCGACAGCGCCGAAGCTGAGTATTCTGACACCCTCAGCCTCGACCTGAGTCAAGTGGAGCCGAGCGTGGCCGGGCCGAAACGCCCGCAAGACCGCGTGGCGCTGGCGAAGGTCAAGAGTTCGTTTGGTGATGCGTTGCAACTGATCCTGAACCCTGGCGGCCCGCCCAACCCGCGCCCGCAGGTGGTGCGCTGGGAAGGCGAGGGTGGCAATCCCACGGCACCCGGCGTGGAAGAGGTGGTGGCCCCGCCCAGCGCCGTCAAGCTGCTGCTCGAAAACGGCGAATATACGCTGGACCACGGATCGGTCGTGATCGCTGCGATCACCAGTTGCACCAACACGTCCAATCCATCGGTGATGATGGCGGCGGGCTTGCTGGCGAAAAAGGCGGTCGAACGCGGCCTCTGTTCGCAACCGTGGGTCAAAACGTCGCTGGCCCCTGGCTCCAAAGTCGTGACCGCCTACTTGGATGCCGCCGGCCTCACGCCCTACCTGGACCAACTGCGCTTTAACACGGTGGGCTACGGCTGCACCACCTGTATCGGTAACTCCGGCCTGCTGCCGACCGAGGTTTCGCAGGCGGTGGATGCCGGTAATCTGGTGGTGACCGCCGTGCTGTCGGGCAACCGCAACTTTGAGGGCCGCATCAATGCGGAAGTTAAGGCCAACTATTTAATGTCGCCGCCGCTGGTCGTCGCCTTTGCGCTGGCTGGGCGGATTGATATTGACCTCGATCACGAGGCGTTGGGCACGGGCAGCGACGGGCAGCCGGTCTATCTGCGCGACGTGTGGCCGACGCAGGCCGAGATCGCCGACGCGATGCAGCAGTCCATCCAATCGGAGATGTTCCGCAAGAGCTACAGTGATGTGTTCAAGGGCGACGAGCGTTGGAACAGCCTGCCGACCCCAGAGGGCGACCGCTTTGCCTGGGACGCGGACTCGACCTATGTGCGGCACCCACCCTACTTTGCCGGCATGACGCACGAAGCGCCGGCCAGCGTGGCCGAGATTTGCGGCGCGCGGGTGCTGGCGATGTTGGGCGACAGCGTGACCACTGATCATATTTCGCCGGCGGGCAGCATCCGCAAAACGTCGCCGGCGGGGGCGTATCTGATCGAGCATGGGGTCGAGTACAAAGACTTCAACAGCTACGGGTCGCGGCGCGGCAACCATGAGGTGATGGTGCGCGGCACCTTCGCCAACGTGCGGCTCCGCAACCGCTTGGCCCCCGGCACCGAAGGCGGCGTGACCACCTACCTGCCGACCGGCGAGGTGATGTCGATCTATGACGCTTCGGCGCAGTACCAGGCGGCCGGGGTGTCGTTGATCATTCTGGCGGGCAAAGAGTACGGCTCCGGCTCCAGCCGCGACTGGGCGGCCAAAGGCCCGCAACTGCTGGGCGTGCGCGCCGTGATCGCCGAAAGCTATGAGCGCATCCATCGCTCCAATTTGATCGGCATGGGCATCTTGCCGTTGCAATTCAAGCACGAGGAATCCGCGAAACGCCTCGGCCTGACCGGACAAGAGACGTTCGACATCCTGGACCTGCCCGCCGCCATCGAGTCCGGCCTCGCCGACGGCCACACGCTGACCGTGCGCGCCACGCGCCCCGACGGCATCGCGCAGGAGTTCACCGTCACGGTGCGGATCGATACGCCGCAGGAGATCCTCTATTATCAGCATGGCGGCATCCTGCAATACGTGTTGCGCCAACTGCTGGCCGGCCACACAACGCCGGAAATCGTCTCCGCCGGAATATCTACGGTGGCTGATCCCCGCACCGGCAGCATCCCGACGTAGGGGCCAGGGGTCAGGGGTCAGGAGGTACGGGTGACGACGCTGGGGCCGGGGCAGGGATTGCTCCGGCCCTGTGTTGTGCTGCCACTCCCCTCACCCCCAACCCTCTCTCCCCTGCGGAGGAGAGGGGGAGTCATGCGGAGGAGAGGGGGCGGCATGGGGGTAGATCCTTGCCTGCCGTTGCGCCCCGTCTAGCTCCCCCTCTGCCATGTAGGGGAGAGGGGGTTGGGAGTGGGGGGGACGACGTACTACGCAACCTCTTGCCGCTCTCCCCACTCGATCTGTATTATTGACAGAGGTCGCTATCCTGTGCTAGACTCGGTCCATAGGCATCGCATATAGGAGAATCTGCAAATGGCTGATGACGCACCCGCAGTTGAAGAGTCCGCTGCCGCCCAGGAAGACCGCAGATTGCTAACTCAGCAACTCGTTTCAACGCTGGAAATATATGTCCAAGCGGGCCAAGCAACCGGCAACAGCGTGGTGCTGGACGCTCAACACGGCTGTCTCCCTGTGTTAATCGGTGCGGATCAGCGTGCTATCCCCCTCTATGATTTTGTTGAGGCATTAGACGGCATCGTAGACTACAGCGAACTACAAAAAGAGTTCCCCAACCTTTCCTTTACGCAGATCGCCGGGGCTATTGCATTCTTACGTAAACTCGCGCAGTTTAACACGCGCGGGGTGGATATTGACCATCTACAAGATGAAGCGCTGGAACAAAGTGCCGAGTTCCAAGAGGCGGTACGCCGCGCAATAACCGATCAGGGAGCTACCCGTGTGCTTACTCCTCAGTAACGCAACGGCTGATCGAGGATTTGCCACGCTAAATTGAAGTAGTGCTACGCCTCACCAACTACCGGTGAGGTCTTTTTATGGATGGAAGCCAATGACAGACAACTATGATCTGATCGTGATCGGGGCGGGGTCGGGC
>JALYUO010000771.1 GCA_030853735.1 Chloroflexota bacterium | reverse complement strand
ATACACGAATGCGAGGTGGTGCAGGGCGAGATCGCGGTAGGGCCGGCAGCGCCGGGCGGAGCCGCCTCCTACAGACGCGCTTGCCTCTGGCCCCGATCCATTCGTGTATTTGTGACCCCATTCGTGGCCGGCCTGCGCCGGGGGGCGAGATCGCGGTAGAGCTGGCATCGCGGGGCGGAGCCGCCGCCTACCGCCGCGCCTGCCCCTGGCCCCGCTCCATTCGTGTATTCGTGGCCCCATGCGGGGCCGGCCTGCGTCGGCGATGAGATCGCGCAGGGGCTGACCTCGCGGGGCGGATCCCCCTCCCACCGCCGCGCTTGGCTCTGACCCCGCTGCACTTTCGGGGGACACCGCCCCCTCCTACCGCCACGCTTGCCCCTGGCCCCGATCTATTCGTGTATTCGTGGCCCCATTCGTGGCCCGTCGGTCCCCGCCGGTCCGCCGAAAGATGGAGCCGAGTCCCCGCCGCAGACCGATGCGCGGGTGGGGGCGGATCGGGTACGATGGAGGGACACGATCCGCCCGGCACTGCTGTGCCTGTCATCTGCCGCAAAGGATGCCCACCCCCATGGCCGCGACTGCCCCCCGTCTCACCCTCCGCGAACAGCGCACCCTGTTGGGGCGCTACCTGCGCCCACAACGCGGCAAGTTCGGCCTGCTGGGGGTGCTGCTGATCGGCAACCTGGCGCTGCAACTGGCGAACCCGCTCATCTTGCGCGCCTTTATTGATGCGGCGCTGGCCCAGCAGTCGCTGGAGACGCTGATCGGCGGCGCGTTGCTGTTTATTGCCGTGGCGCTGGCGACGCAGGCCGTGGCGGTGGCCGAAACCTATGTGGCGGAGGACGTGGGCTGGGGCGCGACCAACCAGATGCGCGCCGACCTGACCGCGCACCTGCTGGGCCTCGACATCAGCTTCCATAATGGACGTACCCCCGGCGAACTGATTGAGCGCGTGGACGGCGATGTGACCGCGCTGGCGAACTTCTTTTCGCGCTTTGTGCTGCTGGTCGCGGGCAACGGCGTGCTGCTGATCGGCGTGCTGGTGCTGCTGTGGCGCGAAGAGTGGCACGTTGGGCTGGCGATGACCGTGTTCGCGCTGATCACGACAGCGGTGCTGATCCGCAGCCGCAACTTCGGCGTAGAGGCGGCCACCGCCCAGCGCCAGGCCACCGCCGATCTGTTCGGCTTCCTCGAAGAGCGCATGGCCGGGCTGGACGATCTGCGGGCCAACGGCGCGACGGCCTATGTGCTGCGCCGCTACTACGAGCGGATGCGAGCGGTCTTCACCACCGGCATGAGTGCCGAAGTGCGCCAGGCGCTGCTGTTCGTGATCACCATCGGCCTGTTCACCGCCGGCTATATAACTGCGCTGGGCATGGGCATCTGGCTGTTCCAAGCCGGCGCGATCAGTCTGGGCACGGTCTACCTGTTTTTCGCCTACGCCGATATGCTGCGCCGCCCGCTCGACCAGATTACCGACCAGTTGCAAGAGTTGCAAAAGGCCGGCGCGGGCATGGCGCGCGTGCAAGAACTCTATGCCCTGCATCCCGCGATCACTGACCCGGCCAGCGCAGACCTCGCACTCTCCACGCACGGCCCGGCGGCGGTGGAGTTTGACGGCGTATCGTTCGGCTATGGCGACGCGACGATGGTTTTGCAAGATGTGTCGTTGCACTTGGAGCCGGGCACCGTGTTGGGCGTGGTGGGGCGCACCGGCAGCGGCAAGACCACCCTCAGCCGCCTGCTTTTGCGGCTCTACGACCCGGCAGTGGGCACTATCCGGCTGGACGGCACCGACATCCGCCGCCTGCCGTTGGCAACCCTGCGCGCGCGCATCGGCGTGGTCACGCAAGAGGTGCAACTGTTCCAGGCCAGCGTGCGCGACAACCTGGCCCTGTTTGACCCGGCCCTCGACGACACGCGCATCATCACCATCCTGCACGACCTCGGCCTGGGCGACTGGTTGGCCGCGCTGCCCAATGGCCTGAACAGCGAACTGCCGGCAGGCGGCGGCGGCCTGTCGGCGGGGCAGGCACAACTGCTGGCTTTCGCCCGTGTCTTCCTGCGCGACCCTGGCTTGGTGATCCTCGATGAAGCCTCGTCGCGGCTCGACCCGGCCACCGAGCGGCTGATCGAACGCGCCGTAGACCGCCTGTTGCAGGGCCGCACGGCGATCATTATCGCTCATCGCCTGGGCACGGTGGAGCGGGCCGACCGCATCCTGGTCATGGACGGCGGGCGCGTGGTCGAAAATGCCCCGCGCGCCGCCCTGGCCCTCGATCCCGACTCGCGTTTCCACGCCCTGCTACGCGCCGGCCTGGATCTGGCGGAGGTGCCTGCATGACCAAAGGACAAGCCATCTGGCGGTTAATCCGCTACCGGCCCGGCACCTATGCCGCCAGCCTGCTGCTGTGGGGCGGCTTCTACGCCATACCGTTGGCGAACGGCCTGTTGCTGCGCGCCTTTTTCGACGCGCTAACCGGCAAGACAGGCACTGGCCTCAACGTTTGGACCGTGCTGGCCCTGCTGGCCGGGGCTGAGTTGCTGCGCGTGACCGTGTTATTCATCGGCATCTATGTCTGGATCGGCCTCTGGTTCACCCTCGAAGCATTGCTGCGGCGCAACCTGCTGGCCCGCATCCTGGGCCTGCGCGGGCGCGCCCTGCCCGAATCATCCGGCGAAGCGATTAGCCGCTTCCGCGACGATGTACATGAGGTGCTGGTCTACATTGACCGCTGGATCGACTTTAGCGGCGAGGCGCTGTTTGCCGCGCTGGCTCTGGCGATCATGCTGCCCATCAACCCCTGGATCACCCTCAGCGTCTCGGTGCCGATGGTCGCCGTTATCACCACGGTGAACTCGATGAGTGGGCGGCTGAAACGCTACCGCAAGGCCAGCCGCGAAGCCGCCGGGCGTGTCACCGGCTTCCTGGGCGAGGTGTTCGGTGCGGTGCAGGCGGTGCAGGTGGCGGGGGCCGCGCCGCACGCCACGCGCCATTTCGCCGGCATCAACGAAGCCCGCCGCCGTGCGGCGCTGCGCGACAGCTTGTTCACCCAGGTGCTGGACACTTTCAACATGAACACCGGCAACCTCGCCATTGGGCTGACGCTGTTGCTGGCCGCCGGGGTGATGCGCGCCGGGGCGTTCACGGTAGGCGACTTCGCGCTGTTCGTCAGCTATCTTAGTTCGTTGATGGGCTTGCCACGCATGGCCGGACGCTTGCTGGCGAGCTTCAAGCAGATGAGTGTGTCGTTTGACCGAATGCAGGTACTGGCCGTCACCGCGTCGCCCGCGCCATTAGTCGAACATCATCCGGTCTATCTCCACGGCACATATCCCGTTGTGCCCAGCCCAGAACGCACGGACGCTGATCGCTTAGACCAGTTTGCGGCCCACGGCCTCACCTATTGCTATCCTGATAGCCGGAACGGTATCAGTGCGGTGGATCTGACCATTGGGCGGGGTGAGTTTGTGGTGATCACCGGGCGCGTGGGGGCGGGCAAGACGACGCTGCTGCGTGTGCTGCTCGGCTTGCTGCCGCAGGATACGGGCACGATCCATTGGAACGGCGCACTGGTGGCCGACCCCGCCGGGTTCCTGGTGCCGCCGCGCGCCGCCTACACGCCGCAGGTGCCGCGCCTGTTCAGCGAAAGCCTGCGCGACAACATCCTGCTGGGCCTGCCCGACGACGCGGGTGCGCTGGACGCGGCATTGCAGTTGGCCGTGTTGGACCGTGATGTGGCTGGCATGGCGACGGGGCTGGACACCCCATTGGGCGCACGCGGGGTGCGGCTATCGGGCGGGCAGATGCAGCGCGCCGCTGCCGCGCGGATGTTTGTGCGTCGTCCCGCCCTGATCGTCTGTGATGATCTGTCCAGCGCGCTCGACGTGGACACGGAGCGCCGGCTGTGGGAGCGCCTGTTCGCGCAAGGCGACGCGACCTGCCTGGTGGTCTCGCACCGCCGCGCCGCGCTCCGGCGCGCCGACCGCATCCTGGTGCTGGCCGCAGGCCGTGTGGTCGCCACCGGCCGCCTCGATGACCTGCTGCTCACCTGCGCCGAAATGCGCCGGCTCTGGGCCGCCGAACCGGACCCCGTAGCGGTTTGATCCGCGAAGGTCTTTGATCCGCGCAGGGCCGCGAAGGGCCGCGAAGAATTACGAAGACGGACGGATTGATCCACGAAGAGACACGAAGATTCACAAAGAATAATGATGGGAGTTCGAGTATTGAGTTTTAACGGTGATGCTGAAGTAGACTAAGCAATTGAGAACACTCAGTAACTTAACATAATATTGTTATTATGATGACTGTTTCCAGCTATCAATCCGGTCGTTCTTCGCGTCGCTTCGCGTTCCTGCGCGGATCAATCCGTCTTCTTCGCGTCGCTTCGCGGCCCTGCGCGGATCAAAAGCCTTCGTGAATCTTCGTGGCCCTTCGTGGATTATAAAGGTGGTTTACCTTTGCAAGGCGGCGAGATCCTGGCCGATGAGACCCAGCCAGACGGTATCGCCGTGCAGCTCGAAGCGGGCGCGCTCGAAATATTGCACGCGGGTCGGCCCTTCGAGACGCGGCTCGATCACGATGTTGCTCAGAGGCGGGCCGAACAGCTCGTCGCTGCCGTGATTGCGCCAGTAGGTGAGAAACGGCTGGCCGATGGCCTGTTGGATGGCTGGGAACCAGAGGGTGTTGGGGTCGTTGGGGTTGCTACGCCCGGTCGCGGGGAATTGGCGCTGCTGTACGGCTAACAACTCGCGCCCGACATTGCCGAGGCTCACCGGCCCGCCCGCCGCCGGCCGTTCCAAGCGCGCGCGCTCAAAGAGCTGCATGATCTTGCCGCCGCGCACCTGCTCCGCGCCCAGTGGCAGGCCGAAAATGGGCCGCCCACCGTGGCTGTTGTAGTAGAGCAAGAACTGCGGCCCGACCACCTGCCCCGTTTCGGGGAAATAGCGCGCCGGGGCGACCGTGCGCCCGTTGAAGTAGGCATACACCGCTTTCGACAGTTGCCGCATCAGGTCGGTGCTGTAGGCATATTCCGGCTGGTTCCAACTCAGCACCGTGATCACATAGGGGCCGCTCGCCCCGTAGACGATACCCGCGTCATGCTGCAACGGTGGATCGCTCAGGGTGCCGGTCTTGTGGGCCATCGGGATTTCGGTGGGCAGGCCCGTCGGCAGTTGGTCGTTGAGTTCCTGGTCCAGCAGCAGGTTGATCATATAGCGGCACGAATCGCGATCCAGCACCTGCCCCGTGGCGATCAATTCTAGCAAGTGGGTGTAATCGGCGGCAGCCGTCACATTATCCTGGCCGACCCCAAAGTGCAGGCCGCTGTGGGCCAGCCCTAACTGCTGGAGATCGCTGTTCACGGTGTCGGCCCCCACGAGATTGGTCAGCGTAATGGCCGCCGTGTTGTCGCTAACTTCGATCATCCGCTCTAGCAGGGTAGCAATCGCGACCTGTTGGCCGATGTCCCAGTGGAGTTCGCCAATGCTAACATCATAGGCGGCGGCGTTGTCCGTGATCGTGACGGCGCGCTCCAGGCTAAGGTTGCCTAGCAGCCGCTGGTGCATGATCTCATAGAGGATAAACAGCTTGTAGAGGCTGGCGCTGACGGTCTGCGTGTTCGCGTTGACCGCCGCATACTGGCCGCTGTCCAACTTCTTGACACTGACGGCCCAATCACCGAGCGCATCGTCCACATAACTGTCGAGCAGGGCTTGCAACCCCGCATCGAGATAGTCGGGGCCGCTACTGTAGAGCAACGGCGTATCGCCGGGCTGCGCGGTCCACGCGGCCACGCCGCCCCGGAACAGATCGGGCACCGTGGCCGGGCTGCGCGCCCCGACGTGGCCGACCGGCACCGGTAGCGGCGCGGCGGCCGTCTGGCTCAGAAGCAGCGCCGGCCCCAGCACGAGCCACAGCAACCCGACCGCCCCGACGACGGGGTGACGTGTACGCCCTTTTCGTTTACAATAGGTGTGGTCCATAGCCCTCCCAAGGAACATCGGTCCTATTATAGGGCAAGTGGGTCGCACGGCGCAAGACTTGCTTGATAAGAATTGATTAAGAAGCCTGATCCCTCGCCAAACAGCGGGACGGGGTGATCCACGAAGCACACGAAGGCGCACGAAGGACGAGGATCGATCCGCGCAGGCCGCGCAAGCCCGCGAAGAACGGTGATAATGATGAGCGCGTTAAGGGTAGTGCCGGCAAGTTTTGTGGTGTCTCAACTTGCCAACTCCGTTCAACGCTCGTTTGGTTTCTTACTGTTCCATAAAGGGTTTTCGCATTTCTTCGCGTTCTTCGCGGATCAAACCGCATCCTTCTTCGCGCTTCTTCGCGGCTCTTCGCGGATCACAAGCGTCTCATAGGAGCAACTGATGGAAGAAACCCAATTGCGTGTCAACGGTCAATCGCATACCGTCACCGTCCCAACCACACGCACACTGCTGGATACCTTGCGCGGCGACCTGGGGCTGACCGGCACCAAAAAGGTGTGCGACCAGGGGCAATGCGGCGCGTGTACCGTCTTGCGCGACGGCATGGCGGTCTATGCCTGCCTCACATTGGCCGTCGAATGCGGCGGCAGTGAAATCACCACCATTGAAGGGCTGGCCGCGCCCGACGGCACCCTGCACCCCATCCAGCAGGCGTTTCTCGACTGTGACGGCTTGCAATGCGGCTTCTGCACGCCCGGCCAAGTGCTGGCGGCCAAAGCCCTGCTCGACCGCCACCCCCACCCGACCGCCGCTGAAATCACACGCGGCATGGCCGGCAATCTCTGTCGCTGCGGCGCGTATCCGGGCATCGTGCGTGCGGTGGAACAGGCGGCGACGCGAGGGGCGGGCACCCGCCCGGCTGCGGCTCCGGCCCCCACGTCGGGAGGAGGCTGAACATGGTCCGTGTCGTCCGCACCAAAGTTGAAATGGAAGGCCGCACCCACGAAGAAATCGTCGTGGTCGAAGGCGAAGAGCCAAAAGCCTGGGCCACGAGCGAGTTGCACCATGTCGGCCAAGCTCTCAGCCGGGTAGATGGCGTGGAGCGCGTCACGGGCGCGGCGCGCTTTACCGCCGACGTGCAGTTGCCGGGGATGCTGTATGCGGCCGTGGCCCGTTGCCCGCACCCACACGCCCGCCTCCGCAGCCTGGACACCCGCGCCGCCGAAGCCCTGCCCGGCGTGCGCGCCGTCCTGACGCACGAAAACGCCCCGCTCCTGCTCTGGCACAGCAAAGCCTCGCGCCTGTTCGACACCGAATTGCGGCACGAGGGCGACGAGATCGCCGCCGTCGCTGCCGATGATCCTGAGACTGCCGAGCGCGCGGTTCGTCTGATCCGCGCCGAGTATGAAGTTTTGCCTTACGTGATTGACCCCGCAGAGGCCATGCGCCCCGGCGCGGTGCAGGTCCACCCCGCAGGTAATGTGCTGAAAGATGACGACGGCAACGAGGGCGAGACCTATACGCGCGGCGATGTGGCACAAGGCTTCAAGCAGGCCGATGTAATCTTCGAGGGCCGCTTCACCACGGCGGCGCAGATGCACAACGCGCTCGAAACGCACGGCACCGTCGCCGCCTGGGACGGTCCCAACCTCACCATTTACGAGAGTACGCAAGGAGTCTACAGTGTCCGCAGCCGCATCGCGCAGGTGCTAGACCTGCCACAGAGCCAAGTGCGCGTCATCAAAAACTATGTCGGCGGCGCGTTCGGGGCCAAGCTAGGGGCCAATAAGCACGCGCTGATCGCCACGCTGCTGGCGCGCAACACGGGCCGCCCCGTCCACCTGATGCTCGACCGCCGCGCCGAAAATCTGGTGGCCGGCTTTCGTGCGCCCACCGTCCAACAGATTAAGATCGGCGCGAAGCGCGACGGTACGCTGACCGCTGTGGAGATGCGAATCCTCAGCCCGATTGGCGCTTACGGGATGTGGGTGTCCAGCATGGGCGGGCCGGCCAAAGAACTGTACACCATCCCCAATATGCACATCCAGACCTTCGGCGTGCGCGTCCACACCGGCAGCCACGCCGCCTTCCGTGCGCCGGGCTATGTAGAGGGGGCGGTCGCGCTCGAAGGCGCGCTAGACGAAATCGCCGCCCAGCTAGGCATGGACCCCATCGCCATCCGCATGAAGAACTATGCCGCCAAAGATCCGGGCAGCGATCAGGAGTTCACCGCCAAGCACCTCGATCAATGCTACCGGCGCGGCGCGGAGATGTTTGGTTGGGACGACCTTCGCAAGGAGTTGGCGGCGGCGCGCAAGCAGACCCCTGTTGATGCGACGGCCCCCTTGCGCGGCATCGGCATGGCCTCGCAAAACTGGGGCGGCGGTGGCGGGCCGACCGCGCAGGCGCTGTGCCGCATCAACAGCGACGGTAGCGTGGACGTGCATTGCGGCACGCAAGACCTCGGCACCGGCACACGCACGGTTTTGGCCCAAATCGCCGCCGATGCGCTAAACATGGGCATGGAGCAGATGCGCGTGCTGCTGGGCGATACCGATAAGCCCTACGCGCCGGTCAGCGGTGGCTCGATGACCGTGGCCTCGGTTGGCCCCGCCGTCCGCATGGCCGCCGACGAAGCGCGCAAGCAACTGCTCGAAATCGCCTCGGCCTTCATGGACACCTCGCCGGATCGCCTCGAAATCCGTGCCGGACAAATCGTTCGCAAGGGGAAGACCGACGGCGGCATGAGCATTAAAGAGGTAATGAGCGAGATCAGCGACTACCAGATCGTCGGCAAGGGCTTTCGCGGCCCCAACCCGCCGGAGATCATCCGCACCTGGGGCGCGCAGTTCGCCGAAGTGCTGGTGGACCCGGTGACGGGTGGGGTGCAGGTGGTCCGCATGACGGGGGTCTACGACACCGGGCGCGTGATCAACCCGTTGACCTACACCAGCCAGATCCACGGTGGCATCATTCAGGGGCTGGGCTTCGCGCTCACCGAGGCGCGCACCCTCGACCCCACTAGCGGCAAGTCGCTCAACCCCAACCTCGAAGAGTACAAAGTGCCCACCGTGGCCGACCTGCCGCAGATTGACGTGGCCTGGATCGGTGAACCCGACTTCCTGGCGAACCACCTGGGCGCAAAGGGTATCGGTGAACCGCCGATCATCCCCACGCCCGCCGCCATCGCCAACGCCGTGGCCGATGCGCTGGGCGTGCGCGTTTTCGACTTACCGATCACGCCGGAGCGCGTCCTGACCGCCCTGGCCGGAGGGATGCCGTAAATGGACCCGTTTGAACACCATAACGCCGACTCGGTGGCCGGGGCGGTTGCATTGCTGACTGGGGAAGCCAACGGCCCGCAAGCGGCCCGCCCCATCTCCGGCGGCACGGACCTGCTGACGACGATGAAAGCCGGGCTGCGTGCCCCCGTGCGCTTGGTCAATCTCAAGACCGTGCGCGGCCTCGACAGCATCGTGGACTACGCAGGCACGCTGCGGATCGGCGCGCTAGTCACGCTGGACACCCTGGAACACAACGGCCTAGTGGCCGAACGCTACCGGGCACTGGCAGATGCCGCCGGCCTGGCCGCCTCACCGCAACTGCGGAACATGGGCACGCTGGGCGGTAACTTGGCCCAGGAGTCGCGCTGTGCCTACTACCGCAATGCCGATTTCGTCTGCTGGCTGAAAGGCGGCGAGGTCTGTTTTGCCCGCGCAGGCGACAACAGTCATCACGCCATCTTCACCGCCGACAGCCCCTGCGTGACCGTCCACCCCAGCGACCCGGCCACGGCGCTGTTGGCGCTGGATGCCACGCTGACGATCCAGGGCACCGCCGGCGAACGGCGCGTCCCTATCGCGGAGTTTTTCACCCTGCCGCACGCCGACCATCGCCAACTGACGATTCTCGGTCCGTCCGACGTGATCACCGGCATCGAATTGCCGCCCACGCCGGCCGCCCGCAGCACCAGCCGCTACCTGAAAGCGATGGATCGTGCCACCTGGTCGTTCGCGCTGGCGGGGGTTGCGGTAGCCGTCACCTGGACTGCGCCGGGCAGTGGGATCGTGGAAAGCGTGCGGATCGCGCTGGGTGGGGTGGCTCCCGTCCCGCGCCGCGCCCCCGCCGCCGAGTCGTTCCTGGCCGGCAAGCTGCTGGACGCGACGACCGCCGCCGAAGCGGGGCGGCTGGCGGTGCAGGGTGCGGCTCCCCTGGCCCATAACGCCTACAAAGTGCGCCTGCTGGCCGGGTTCGTGGCACGGGCGCTGCTGGCGACGATGACGACCTAACCCCCCACCCCCTTCCCTACGAAGGAAGGGGGAGCGAGACGGGTGAGATCGTCTAGCTCCCCTCCCTTTAGGAGAGGGGTGGGGGAGAGGTCGGCGCGCTCGTCTAGCTCCCCTCCCTTCGTAGGAGAGGGGTTGGGGGAGGGGTCGGCGCGGTCGCTACTTTAGGAGAATGGTGGTATGAAAAGCGGATTAGTGTTGGGCGGCGGGGCCGCACGGGGCTTGGCCCATATCGGTGTGTTGCAGGTGTTGGAGCGCGAGGCGTATCCCATTGACTTGATCGCGGGCACCAGCATGGGCGGGCTAATGGCCGGCTTGTATGGGCTGGCCGGCAATGTCGCCGGACTGATCGAAATCCAGCAACGGCCCGCGAAGAATCGGGCGACCGCCTACAGCCGCACCTTACGGCCCGAAATGCTGGAGTCGCGTGGCTTCCGCGCCTGGTTGCAAGAACTGTTCGGCGACCGCACCTTTGCCGATCTCCATTGGCCGATGGGCATGACGGCGGTAGATGTGGATAGCGGCGAGGAAGTGGCCTTCAATCGCGGCCCAGTCGCGCAGGCCATTTGGGCCACCACGGCCATCCCCGGCGTGTATGCGCCGGTGCGCGTGCGCGGGCGCTTGCTGATGGACGGTGGCGTGCTGAACCCGGTGCCGGTGGACCTGGCGCAGCGCATGGGCGCGACGGTGACGCTGGCGATTGACGTGTTACCCGACAGCGACGAACCGGCCCTGCGAATGCCGCACGGCCGGCACCGCGCCCTGATCAGCAAGTTCGGCGTGACGATGGGCATGATCAGCAAAGCGTTCGACATCATGCTGGCCGCCCAGCGCGACTATCGCCTGCGCGACGCACCACCGGACCTGCTGATCCGCCCTGATCTGCGCGGCCTGAGTACGCGCGACTATCATCGTAGCGCAGAGTTTGTCGCCAGGGGCGCGGCGGCCGCCGAAGCGCAATTGCCCCAGATTCGCGCCTTGCGCGACCGCATCCAGGCCGGCTAAGCGCCTACGAGGCATCAGGCATCAGGTATCAGGAGACGATCCGCCTAGACCTGACACCTGACACTAGGCATCAGGCATCAGGTATCAGGAGACGATCCGCCTAGACCTGACACCTGATACTTGACGACTGATACCTGACACCTGACACCTGATACCTATAAAGGATTGCTTAATGGTTGATTCTGAGGGAGAACGCTTACAAAAAGTGCTGGCCCATGCGGGGGTGGCCTCGCGCCGCGCCGCCGAAGCCCTAATCCAAGCCGGGCGCGTCGCGGTGGACGGCGTAGTGGTGACGGAACTGGGCACGCGCGTGAATGCTGCCCGCCAAGCGATCACGGTGGATGGGCAGCCGTTGGGCACAACCGGCCCCATCCAGGTGGGCGAACGGGTCACCTATCTGCTGAACAAGCCTGCCGGCGTTCTCAGCACCAGCGATGACCCCCAGCGCCGCCCGACGGTGGTGACGCTGGTGCCGTCCACGCCGCGCGTCTACCCGGTGGGCCGCTTGGATGCCGATAGCGAGGGGCTGTTGTTGCTATCGAATGACGGCGACCTGACCTATCGGCTAACCCACCCGCGCTATGGCGTGGATAAAGAGTACGAGGCGTTGGTGCGGGGCTATGTGACGCAGGAGACGCTGCGCCGCCTGAGCGCAGGCGTGGTGCTGGACGACTCGCCGCGCCCGACGGCCCCCGCCGTGGTTGAGCAGATCGCCCGCGTGGGCGAGGATACGCTACTGCGCTTTGTGATCCACGAGGGCCGCAATCGCCAGATCCGGCGCATGATGCAGGCGGTAGGCGGTGGCGTGTTGAGCCTGCGCCGGGTGCGCTTTGGCCCGCTGGCGCTCGGCGGGCTGGCCGCCGGCCATTGGCGCTTGCTCACTGCCGCCGAAGTCGCTGCGCTGGATGCCGCCACGGGGACAGAGGCGACCGCTTTCCCAGCCCCTCTGCTGAAGGGAGAGGGGAGTTTGCCGGCGGCTGCGCCCTCAGTTGTGCGCCGGCAGGGCGCGCGGAGTCCGGCTCCCGCGACTTCGGCGCGGCAAGCGGCGAAGGCCGCCTCACGCCCACCGGCCGGGTCGGGGCGGGGACCGTCGGGACCAGGC
>JALYUO010000760.1 GCA_030853735.1 Chloroflexota bacterium | reverse complement strand
GTGTTTAGGTGGATATAGTCGGCACACGCTCCGCCGACAATCGCCCGCTGCTCCGCTTGATATGCCTGAGTGTAGATCGTGGCTAAATCTTCGAGAATGGTCTGGTAGCCTGCCGGTACATGGGCTCCCGGCGTGGCGCGGACATCATTATACGGTCGGTCGGCACTAAACGACACGTCTACATAACCATACGTGATAGGATCTAGCGAAGTAGTGCCAGAATACGAAGCATTCAGCTTGTCAAATTGCGCTTGGTGAAAGTGACTCAGCAGGGCGTGCAGACTTTTCGCATCTATATAAGCCATAGGTGCTTCACCGCTGTCAATTGTGTTCCGATAAATACCACCGTTGCTATCAATTTGCATAAACCAATCGCGGTCGCCATTATGTAGCTCATATTTGATCATGGGATCGCCCGAATCCGCCCGTTGGCATTGGCGCGCAATCTCGTCGGCCAGGCCGTAGAGCGTATCGAGTAGATGTGTAAAGGCCGGTGGGCCACTGCCTCCGCGTGAGCTAACAAGTTTACTTTGGCCGGCCTGTGTCACAAGCACTCCCAGAAAGTCTGCATCTACAATGCCGCCCGGCGGATCGCGGAAGGTGTAGAAAGGATCTAAGTCAAAGAAGTGCATGGTGGCAACTTGCTTGCGAATGGCAGCGAGTTCCGCAGGGGTTAGCCGCCTTGCTCCCCGAAACTTGTGATACTCATAGACGCGCGCGATACCTTGCGGGTCAATCTGGAGCGCATATTCTTCCATTGCCGTCTGAAATGTAATGGTCGGCGGGAGCCGTGGACCGCTGGGTGTACCGGTTAACGGCGGTAGTTCACCGATGCGCCGCAGGGCGGCCACGAGATCCCACACGGCAGGGGGAGCTGGTGTATGGCTGGTCGCATCAAAGGTGATGGTGCGGACCTGCTGATCCTGGGTGTAGACTAACGTTTGCTGGATAGCCGGCACTGTACCCAGTGGGGCGTAATGATCGCGCAACGGACCGGTTTGGGCTTGCTCCAGCAGCGTCTTGATATGCGCGGGGTCGGCCAGTTGGGAATACCAATCGCGCGCAGGCTCTCCGTTAATCAGCAGGGTCGTCTCATACCGATCTACTTCCACGACTGTCACTGTCTGGGTGCCGGGATCGCGCAGTTCATAGTGCAGGAACGGCCCATCAGCCGGAGTCAGAACCGCCTGCGGCTCCGGCGGTTGCCAGAGCGGCGGCGGGGTGGCTCCAGCGGCGGCAGGCGTGGCGTGAACCGCCCGGTTGCCGGCGATGGTGCCTAGCAGGGCAAGCATGAGCAGGATCGCTGCTCTACCAGCGTGAGCGTGCATATCGAACTCCTTCTGTTTTCTTTAACGTGCCACGCCTGTAACAGACTCCCCCTCCCGCTTTAGGGGAGGGGGTTGGGGGGAGAGGTCATCTCCTTCACCACGGCAGCCAGGATCTTTTTACGCGCCCCGTTGTAGCTCTTCCCGTAGGACGCGGCGCAAGGTGGCTTCCAGCGGCTCCCGTCGGTGCTGCACGTATTCGCGTAGGGCGGCGTTGATCAGCGTCTGGTAGTTGCCACCGCCGGCTGTGTGCGTTTGGCCCCGGAACCAGTCCAGCAGATCGCTATCCAGGCGAATCGTCACGCGGGTCTTGCCCGCCGGCAGCGGATCGAATGCGCCGCGTCGCCCTGACTGAAATCGTATTCCTTTTCCATGGGTTAGCCCTCGTACTCGTTACGCTCGTACCGCGTCGGTTGGCGGGCCGAGATAAGGGAATGCGGCAACAATAGTCATCCCGTTCTCTAACCCCATCTTCGTGATCCTTTGTGTCCTTCGTGGATCAATCCGGCGGCGCGCTTCTCTAATCGTCTCCATCATCCGTTCTTCGCGCTTCTTCGCGGCCCTTCGCGGATCAATCCGGCGGCGCGGTTCCCTAGGCAGGCGAGTTGCCTACTTCACCACTGCGTCTAGCACTTTCGCCAGCAGCAGCAGGGCGGCGAAGGCCCACATAGTCAGGCCCAGTGCCGACGCGGTCATGCTGCTACTCCGTAGGATCGCTCGCGGCAGTAAACTGCGCGGGCGTTACTTTCGTGTAGCCGCCGTCGTCATGAACTATCACACAATTCGTCGGCTCCCAAACGGGAGGCCGGGGCGGTCCGAGCCAGGGAGCCGCCGCGACTTCTTGGGGAGTCAGTAGGCGCGGCGCGGTGTGCAGCACTGCTAAGTAACTGAGGTCATTCGGCTCTGCCGCCCGGAACCCTGCCGCAAGATCGTTATACATCGCCTGCGCCACGCGGTTCACCTGCTGCGCGAGATCCCCCGCTGCGTGGTCTACCCATGCGTTGGGGACGCGGAAGTAGTAGGTGAATTGCCGCGGCTCATTGGGGACATACGCCTCGCCGTCCATCAGCGTCATCAGGGTCACGGTGAACGGCACCGCGAGAAACTTGCTCATATATTAGCCTCCTTACTGCACCACCGCGTCCAGGATCTTGGCCGGCAGCAGCAGGGCGGCGCAGGCCCACAGGGTCAGGCTGACCTAGCGCACGCGGCCGGTGCGGGCTTTCAGCAGCTCTACGCTAGTTCTGGCGCTGGCCGCCTTAGCGGCTGACAATGGGCGTGGGTCGCCGGGCGGCGGCCGTCCGCCGATCCACGAGCTGATCGACCGACAGCAGCCCACCGCCCAGCCAGACCAGCAGCGCGGCGGCCACAAACAGCGGCAACTCGGCGGGGATGTTGCCGAACGTCACCATCGCCACCAGCATACTGCCCGCCAACGGCAGCGCGAACAGGCGCGTCAGCAACCCGCCGATCAGCGCCAGCCCGCCGACCAGTTCCAGCACGCCGATGAGCGGACTGATCAGCCCCGGCAGCGGCATCCCTAATGCCTGGAAAAAATCCGGCCCCATGCCAAAGGTCACGTTGCCGGCGAAGAGTTTATCGTAGCCGTAGGGCACGAAGCCGGGGTTGGTCAGCAGGCCGAGATCCTTCAGGCCCAGCAGCCCCAGCAGCCCGCCGATCAGCCCGCCGGCATACAGGCGCAGCAGCAGCGCCAGCCCCATCAGGCCGGCGCGCACCCCGGCGGGGATCGGTCCCAACGGCTGGGACCAGTTGCGAAGGAAGGGAGCCAAAAATGCAGGCATGGGGCTTTCTCCTCTAAATCCAAATGCGCTGCGCCGAGGGGAGACTGTCCGCAGCAAAGCCGATGTGAGTCGCGTGTATCGGCCCCATTGTAGCACGGCGCGGCGGGGGTGGCAATAGACCAAAGTCGCACGGGCGTGGATCAAGCGGTTGTTTGCTGCCCACTGGCGCACCTTCGGGACCGCTCTGCTCCTACTTGGTGTGCCAATAATCTTTCCGCGCGCCACCCGCCAGCCGCGCTTGCACCTGTGCCAACTGCGAGGCTCTCCCGTCCGCATCTGGGTGGCCGATCTCGCGTTCAAAATCTACACACACCTGCATCAAGGCTATAGCGCGCGCCAGATCCCCTTGCTGCTCCAGCAGCAGGCCGAGGTTCCAACTACCGGTAGCTTCTCCTTGCTGATGCCCGATCTCGCGTGCCATCGTCAAGTGCTGCTCATAGTAGCCGATGGCTCGTCGCACCTCCCCCAGAGTCGCATAGGCCAGCCCCAAGTTGCCCAGCGTGCTGCCTTCGCCTAGTCGGTCCCCGATCTCGTGCAAGATCGGCAGTGCCTGCTCATAGTAGCCGATGCCCCGTCGCGTCTCCCCTAACGTCGCATAGGCGATCCCCAGATTGCCCAGCGTGCTGCCCTCGCCCTGCCGGTTCCCCATCTCACGCATGATCGCTAGCACCTGCTCATAGTAGCCGATGGCCTGCCGCACTTCCCCCAACCTGAAATAGCCGATCCCCAGGTTGCCCAACGCGTTGCCCTCGCCCCGCCGGTCCCCGATTTCGCGTGCAATGATCAGATGCTGCTCATGGTAGCCGATAGCTCGCCACGCCTCTCCCAAGCTGTAGTAGGCAGTACCCAGGGAGCCCAGTGCCCCGCCCTCGCCCCGCCGATCTCCGATCTCGCGGGCTACTGCTAAGTCCTGCTCGTAATAACTGACGGCCCGCTTCACCTCCCCCAAGTCCGTGTAGGCGGTCCCCAGGGAGCCC
>JALYUO010000757.1 GCA_030853735.1 Chloroflexota bacterium | reverse complement strand
GCGTAGGACAAGCTCCATCGCGGCCAGGAGGCCGCTCCCACAGTCCGGGAGTAGCCTTAGCTCGCCTACAAAAGTCACCCAACAGAACCACTCTCTAAAATCTCCGTGTCTCCATGCCTCCGTGTTGAAACCCGTCTAATCAGTCGCCCAGAGGCACAGCGAAATAGCCATAGGTGGTAATGATCCCGAAGCCACAGCTTCCATAAAGGGTGATGGCGGGCGCGTTTTCGGTTTCGACTTCCAACGCCAAGCGCGGGTAGCCGCCGGTTTGCAGCAGGGCAAACAGCCCATGCAGAAACGCCCGGCCCACGCCGCGCCCGCGGTAGGCCGGCAACACGCCAAAAGCGTAGAGATAGGCGCGCTCCGGGGTGTGGAGGATGCGCCCACTGCCCACCACTATGCCGTCCAGCCAAACCAGATAATACTGCGTAGCCGGGTCGGCCAGATTCTCCTGCACCCGCTCGATAGTGCGCGCCACTGGGTCAGCGAACACGGCTCCTTCGATAGCGGCCAGCAGGGGTGCGTCGGCAGCGCCGGCAGGCGTGATCAGCACCGCCGGTGCGGCGCTAGGCCGCGCAGGAGCCGTGGCGAGGGTCAGTTCCATACGGTCTTCGCCAAATTGATAGGTCGCCCCCGCCTGGGCCGCCAGCGCCTGCCCACCCACCGACCCGGCTTCGCAGATCAACAGCAATTCGCGCACAGCCCGCGCCCGGCACGCGGCTACCGCCGCGTCCAGCAGCGCCCGCCCGATGCCCTGCCGCCGATAGCGGGGGTGAACCATGCCGCACAGTTCGACCTCTGGCCCGTCGCCGTCCAAGCCCGCATAGCCGACCAGATCCGCGCCGGCGTGGACCAGGAAGTGGCGCGCCGCTGACTCGGCTGCCGGCCAGGGGTTATCCAGGGCCAATTTCAGATCCAACCCCTCCGCCGCATTACACACGGTCAGCAGCGCCAACGCGGCGGCCAGATCAGGGGCGCTCAGATTGGCGTGGATAAGGATATCCCAGGACACATTTGACGGCATTCCAACTTCCCTCCTCACGGGATCCATGCAGCAGTATCAGCCAGTTCATTCAGGCGATTCTCCAAAATCGTGAGCTTCACCGGCGCGCAGGGCAAGCCAGGATAGTGCTCCACCCCAGTCGTCTGCCCGTTGCGGATCAGCGAGATGCGGAACGTCGGCGACTCGGATGCCATCACAACAGCCCCACCCACTGGTTTCACGACACAGCTAGAGAAGCCGGTATAGTTTGCGCGCAAGCCGGTATAATTCACGCGGTCGAACAAACGGGCCAAGTCGGCAACTTGCGCGAGTGGCAAAGTCGCGGTTTTGCGGCCAATGACTTTCGCATCGTAGTCAAGCGATTCGTACATCACTGAACCGTCACCGTAGATCAGGATCTCATGGCCGCTGTCGGCCATCATACCGCCCGTTTCTCGTAGAGTCATCACCATATCGCGCAAGTCCGTAGGCGTGCCTACGGTTAGCGGTGGATCGGGCACCGCCGTCAGCGCCGGGTTCTCCACCGTGAAGCCCGCGCCGTACTCGAAACCGGCGCTTGTGAGCAGACCGTCTACCTGCACGGCTTCGCCGATGGTAAGTAGACTCAACTGCTCCGGCGATAGTCCTCGTAGTTGGAGCGTACCAACTCCCTGACTGTAGTCCGGCTCGTTGTCCGTGAACGACCAATATTGGACCTGATCGCGCCCCTCCGCATAGGGATCAGCAAGGTAGAGATTCGCGTAAGCAGGAATCGCCGAAGCGCGCTGGATAGCGATCACCCAACCTTGCCAACCGGCCAGCCGTTTGCCGGCCAGTGACGCAGCGTAGGTCTGTAAGCGGGCCAGTTTCTCGGCGTGGGGCAGCGCATCGTTCCAGATCCGCTGGGCTACGGTGTGAATCTGGGCGTAGGGCGGAGCCACGCGCGGATCGGGTGTGGCACTGGGAATCACAACTACCGTGGCGGTGGGCGGGACCGGCACGATGGAGTCACAGGCCAAGCGCGCCGCCACCACGCCTACGCCCAGGACCAACCACAACACACGTAACATGACACACTCCTGGTGAGCAATAGCGCCGCTAACGATCTCTGCGCCTATCATAGCACAGGCGCGCAAGGGGTAATTGTTCACTCTAGTCAGATAGACGAGCGGGCCGGCAGCAGGTGGCGACGGTAGCAGCGCCGCTTGCTGCGCCGTACTCGTTGGGGCGATTGCGGTGTTAAGCGGATCACGAAGTTCGACCGTGTAACCGCGTTGCTTGCTGCGCCGTACTCGTTGGGGCGATTGCGGTGTTAAGCGGATCACGAAGTTCGACCGTGTAGCAG
>JALYUO010000749.1 GCA_030853735.1 Chloroflexota bacterium | reverse complement strand
GGCCTTGCCGACGGCGGGCAACGCGGGCGCGGCCTGGGCCGCCTATGGCGTGCGGGCGGGCGTGCCGGTGGTGGTCGCCATGCCGCGCGATGCGCCGCCGCTCACCCAGCAAGAGGTGCGACTCTATGGCGCACGGCTGCATCTGGTAGACGGGCTGATCAGCGACGCGGGCGCATGGGTGGCCGAGGGCGTGCAGCGCGAAGGCTGGTACGATGCCTCCACCTTCAAGGAGCCGTATCGCCTGGAAGGCAAAAAGACGCTGGGCCTGGAAATCGCTGAACAATTGGGCTGGGCAGCCCCGGATGTGATCCTCTACCCGACCGGCGGCGGCGTGGGCCTGGTCGGCCTCTGGAAGGCGTTCCGCGAATTGCAGGCGCTGGGCTGGCTGGCCCCCGACCGCCCGTTGCCGCGCTTGGTGGCCGTGCAAGCCGCCGGCTGCGCCCCGGTGGTGCGCGGCTGGGAAGCAAACGCAGCCACGACGGAGTTCTGGCAAGGGGCCGCGACGGTCGCCGCCGGGTTGCGCGTGCCCGGTCCGCTGGCCGGCGGGCTGATGCTCCGCATCTTGCGCGAGACAGGTGGCACCGCCCTGGCTGTAGACGACCCCACCCTGCGCCGGGCGTTGGGCGAACTAGCCCGCCACGGCTTGTGGCTCTGTCCCGAAGGCGCGGCCCTGCTGCCCGCCCTGCGCCGCCTGCGCGAGTCGGGCTGGCTGGCCCCCGGCGCGCGCGTGGTCCTGCTCAACACCGGCGCGGGCTTGGTCTATCCCGAAGTCACCCCAGACTGACGGCACCACAGAGGCACGGAGACACGGAGGATGACGCGGGTTCACGTTTTCTTTGCCGGCGCACCGACCAGATTACGTTAAAACTAGGAGAAATCCCTCGTATTCTCCGTGTCTCCGTGGTGCCGTGCGTATTCAGCAAAGAGGCGGCGCAGTGGTTAGCCCACCGCTGCCAGCAGCGCAGCGATCACCGCCGCCGTTAGCCCCGCCACGTCTAGTCCCAGCAGGCGCTGCCGCGACACGGCGCGGATTAGCACGTCGGGTGCGTCGGCGCAGCGGATCTCCTGCGTCCATTCCAGCGTGGCCCCGTTGTCACTGGTGCCGGTAAGTCGGCTGGTGATCGTCAGGGTGTCGCCGGGGCGGGCCGAGCGCAGGTAGTCCACCACATAGCGCGTGCCTTCCAATCGCAAGCCCGGTGTACCTGGCGCGGCCAGGGGCAACCCGGCGGCGACCAATGCCGCGGCCAGGGCTTCATCCAACCAGCGCAAGTAGATGGTGTTGTTGACGTGGCCCAACGAGTCGGCATCGTAACGATAGACGCGCTGGGTCAGCGTGAACGGTCGGCCCGGCGCAGGCAGCGGATCGGCGGTAGGCGGCGCGACGAGCCAGGCGGTGGGTGCGCCGCACTCAAAGGTGTCCACGATAGCGCGGTCAATGCCTTTGGGCACCCGCCGCTCACGGTCAATAAACACCCAGTCGGCGCGCCCCGTCAGCACCGGCGTGCCGGCGGGATCGCTCATCTCATAGTCGCGGCTGGAGCGGACGCGGCCCAGGCTAGAAATCCAGGTGCGCGTGGTCAGCCGGTCGCCGTACTCCAGCGGGCCGAGGCGCAGCAGCGTCAGGCGATGGATCACCCAGGCCACGCCCAGCGTGCGATACCAGGTTTCGGTGAAGCCGGCATCCGCCGAGGCTTCCCAGGCGGCGTTCTCGACATACGCGGCCAGCACCTGGGCGGGCACGGTGCCCCAGGCATCTACGTCGTGGATGCGGACGCGCGTTTCGGCGGTGTAGCGGTGTAGCATGGGGCCATGATACCATATTTGGCGTTATAGGGCGACGGACCGACCTCACCCCCCCACCCCCTTCCCTACAGAGGAAGGGGGAGCCAGACGGACTATACTCCAGTCCGTACTGTGAAATCCAGACCTACGTAAACTCCCCCTTCCTTCGTAGGGAAGGGGGTTGGGGGGGTGAGGTCGGCAGACGCGCCCGGCTGTGGTATAATGGCCTATGCAATCGTACACCTCCGCCACCGACTCCGCGCCCGACCGCCCGGTGTGGCTGCAACTGCCGACCTTCCGCCCGCGCGTCACCCAGATCCTGCTGGGCATTCTGGTCCTGATCTTCCTCTATGGCGAGTTAAACCTCGGCGGACCGCAGACCAACGATAGGCTATTCAACCTGGGGGCGAAAAACAACGCCGCGATCCTGCACGGCGAGTATTGGCGGCTGCTGACGGCGATGTTTCTGCACGCCGGGTTCCTGCATATCGCGTTCAACGGCTATGCCTTGCTGATTTTTGGGCAGCAGGTTGAGTCGTTTTATGGGCCGTGGCGCTTTCTGGCGATCTACTTTATCGCCGGACTGGCTGGGAGTATTGCGTCGTTCGCATTCAGTCCCCATGACTCGGTCGGCGCGTCGGGCGCGATTTTCGGCATCATCGGCGCGTTGGGTGCCTATTTCTTCTTCCACCGCCGGCTGCTGGGCGGGGCGGGGCGGGCGCAATTGCTGAACGCCGTGGCGATGATCGTGCTGAACCTGCTGCTGGGTGCGTCGCAGGCCAACACGATTGATAACTTTGCCCATGTCGGTGGCCTGATCGCCGGCGGGGTGGCGGCGGTGCTGCTGGCTCCGCGCTACACGCCGGGGCGCGCGCTCGACTCCGACGTGCGGCTGCTGGAAGACCGCCTGCCCGCCTGGGCACCCTGGGCGATTACCCTGGCCCTGTTCGCGATAGAAGGCTTCCTGTTCGCGGGCGCGCTCCGCATCGCCCCCGGCGGCGAATGAGCGGTTTGCGCGACCGGCTGGTGCGCCTGCTGTTCCCCGCGCCATGCACCAGCGCAGCAAGCAGCGCCTCTACATTCCCGACCGGCGCAACAACAGACACGGCCCCATTCCGCATTCCGCATTCCGCATTCCGCATTCTGATCCTGCGGCCCGACCACCTGGGCGACCTGCTGCTGGCGGGGCCGGCGTTGGCGGCGCTGCGGGCGGCGTTTCCGGCGGCGCACCTGACCGGACTGGTCGGGCCGTGGGGCCGGCCCATCTGGCAGCGGCTGCCCAGCCTGGACGCGGTGGAGACTCTGCCCTTCCCCGGCATCGTCGCCCGCCCCGCGCGGCCCTGGCAGCCCTACACACTGCTGCGGGCGCAAGCGCGGCGGCTGCGGGCCGGCGGCTATGATCTGGCGATCAGCCTGCGCTTCGACTACTGGTGGGGCGCGCTACTGGCCGAGCAGGCCCGCATCCCCGTGCGCTGGGGCTACAACTTGCCCGCCGTCGCGCCGTTCCTCACCCATGCGGTGCCCTATCAGGCCGGGCGGCATGAAGTCGTCCAGGATTTGGCGCTGGTAGCCGCGTTGACCGCTCCTGAGTCAGACACATCTCTGGCCGCCTCCCACCCTGGTACGCCGCCGCTCGCCTTCCCCCTGACTGCCGACGAACGGGCGTGGGCGGCGACGCAGCTACCGGCGGGCCGCGTGGTGGCGATTCACCCCGGCACCAATGGATCACTCAAGCTGTGGACATTGGACGGCTGGGCAGCGGTGGCAGCATGGTTGGCAGATCAGGGCTACCCGGTGCTGTTCACCGGCAGCGCCGCCGAAGCGCCGTTAGTCGCCGCGATCCGGGCGCGCTTGGCCCCGCCCGCCCTGGCCGCGACCACCGACCTGACCGGCCAGACCAGCCTGGGCCAACTGGGTGCGCTGTTCGCAGCCTGCACGGCGGTGCTGGGCGTGGACAGTGGCCCGCTGCATATCGCCACCGCCGTCGGACCGCCGACCGTGCGGCTCTATGGCCCCAGCGACGAAGCGATCTGGGGGCCGTGGGGATCGCCCGCCCGCCATCGCGTGGTGCGCGCGCCCGGCACGCGCCCCGGCCACTTCCTCGACCCCACCCGCTACGCGCTCGAAGGCGGCGCGGAAATGCAGGCGATTAGCGCGGCGCAGGTACTGGGCGTGGTGGCGACGGTTCTTTGATCCACGCAGGCCACAGAGACGCACAAGGAAGATTGGGGGCTGTGGGAGCGGCCTCCTGGCCGCGATG
>JALYUO010000710.1 GCA_030853735.1 Chloroflexota bacterium | reverse complement strand
TACCATCTGACCCCCCTCACCAGCCTCCAGCAGCAGATACTGGCCTTGTTAGAACTGCCTGCCACGATCTATACTCAGCTACCCCAGTATTTGGCCCAACCGCCCTGAAAATGAGCGAAGGGCAAGTGATCATACCGATCATGCGGGCCAGTGCCAAGCCACGGTCCGGCTGCCGCCCGGTGCCGTAGTAGTCGCCGCCCTGCCACGCCGGGTCCAGCTGGATCGCCTCGCGCCCGATGAGATTATAGGCGATGCCCTGCGCCGAGTGGGCCAGCGATGCGCCAATGGTCACGACGGCGCGCACCCAGCCGGGATAGAGGACCGCCCACTCCAACGCCTGCATCCCACCCAGCGACCCACCGATAGCGGCCGCGATGCGTTGCACGCCCAGTGCCTGCAATAGCCGGGCCTGTAAACGCACAATATCACGCACGGTAATCGGCGGGAAGCGGCTGCCGTAGGGTCGTCCATCGGCAGGGTGGGGACTAGCGGGGCCGGTCGTCCCCCGGCAACCGCCTAATACGTTCGCACAGATGACGAAGTAGCGGTCGGTATCCAGCGCGCGGCCCGGCCCGATCAGCGCGTCCCACCAGCCGGGCCGCGTTGCGCCGGACGCGACTCCGGCGGCGTGCGCGTCGCCGGTGAGCGCATGGCACACGACCAGCGCGTTGTCGGCGGCGGCGTTCAAGCGGCCCCAGGTCTCGTAAGCGACCTCTAGGCCGCTGAGGGTCTGCCCACAGTCGAGCGGCAAGGGCGCGGGATCGGCCCAATACTGCGCCGCTGCCGATAGCGCCAGGGTGCCTACCGAAGGATCATCATCCAGCACGAGCGCCGGCGGCTCCATCAGACACGACCCTCGGCGTGCAGCAGTTCGGCGATCAGCAGCACGCCACCGGCCGCCCCGCGCACCAGATTGTGGCCCAGCACGACAAACTTCCAGTCTAGCACTGGGCAGGGGCGCAGGCGGCCCACTATCGAAGCCATGCCGCCGGCACTGTCACGGTCCAGGCGGGGTTGCGGACGGTCGGCCTCCTCGCGCAACAGGATCGGGTAGGCCGGCGCACTGGGTAGGTCGCGCCCGCGCAGGGGTTGCCACTCCTGCCAGACGGCCCGGATCGCCGCTGCATCCGCCGGCGTGTGCAACTTGACGGCTACGGTTTCCAGATGGCCGTGCGTGGTCGCTACGCGCGTGCATTGGGCGCTGATCGGGAAGGCGGCGGGGCTGATCGCCGATCCATCGAGCCGGCCCAGCAGCTTTTGCGGCTCAGTCTCCACTTTGTCCTCTTCGCCGCCGATATAGGGCACTACGTTGTCCAGAATATCGAGCGCCGCCACGCCGCGCAGCCCCGCGCCAGAGATGGCCTGGAGCGTCGTCACCTGCACAGCAGCCAGACCAAACGCTTGGTGCAATGGGGCCAGCGCCAGCGCCAGGTGGATCGTTGAGCAGTTCGGGTTCGTTACCAAGAAGCCGGGCCAGCCCCGCGCCTGCTGTTGCCCCTCGATCAGGCCCAGGTGTGCCGCGTTGACTTCGGGGATCAGCAACGGCACATCGGGGGCCATGCGAAAGGTACTGGCATTAGAGATCACGCCGAAACCGGCGGCGGCAAAGGCCGGCTCCACGGTTTGCGCGGCCCCGGCAGGCAGGGCGCTAAAGATCAGCGTGCAATCGTGAAACGCCTCCGGCGCGGCAGGGCGCAACACCTGATCGGTGATAGCAGTGGGCAACTCCCGCGCGGTGGGGCCGAGCGCCGTTGCGCGTATTCGGTCGCCGTAGCGTTGCCCCACCGTCGTCTCTGAGCCGGCTAGTCCGCCGATGGTAAACCAGGGGTGGCCCACCAACAGTTGCACCAACTGCCCCCCGGCGGCTCCGGTCGCCCCCAGCACGCCCACTGTTACCCGATCCATGCCGGCACCTCCAGCGCTACAACCGGGGCCATGTCCGGCAATTCAGGCGCAGCGCCGAGGCCGAAAGCCTGATGGAGCAACCGGGCAGCCTCTTCCAGACAGCTCTCCGGCACGATACAACTGATGCGGATCTGCGAGGTGGTGACCATTTCGATAGGGATACCCGCGGCGGCCAGCACCGCAAACGCCTGGGCGGCCAAGCCCGGCGTATCCTGCACGCCCAGGCCAATCAGCGAGACTTTGCCCACATCGCGGCGGGTGCGTACTTCGCGGGCACCCAGTTCCACCGCTGTCGCGCCCACCACCTGCAAGGCCCGGCCCAGGTCGCTCTCAGCCACCGTGAAGGTACAGTCGGCGGCGTGGCCTTCCGAGTCGAGCGCGTAGGCAATAGCATCTACATTGACCCCGGCGGCGGCCAACGGCGTAAACAGGTGATGCAGCCGCCGATTCGCCCGCGGCACGCCGGTGACGGTGATCCGTGCCACATCGCGGTCATGGGCCACGCCGGAAATCTTGTTATCCAGTTCCATTGGGTCTCCTTCATACCGCAACGCCGGCGGCAGCGTGGCTCCCGGTGCCGCGATCACGGTGCCCGGTCCGCCGCCAACGCTAGCGCGCACCACAATCGGCAGGCCATAGACACTGCCGAGTTCTACCGAGCGCGGATGCATCACCCGCGCTCCCTGGTGGGCCAGTTCCAACATCGCGGTGTAATCAATACGCTGTAGCCGGCGGGCCTGCGGGACAATGCGGGGATCGGCGGTGTAAATGCCGTCCACATCGGTATAGATTTCGCACCAATCGGCTCCCAGCGCCACTGCCAGGGCCACGGCGGAGGTGTCTGATCCGCCACACTGGCAACCGTTTCGCCGGTAGACATCAACAGGTCCAACTCGCGCGCCGCCGGGTCAGGGTGAACCCGTTGGGCCAGCGCGATCAAGTCGTCGGTCGTATCGCCCATTGCCGACACCACGACCGCGACCGCCGCGCCCCCCGCCACGCGCGCCGCGATCCGCGCAGCTACCGCCTGGATCCGCGCCACGTCTGCGACCGACGAGCCGCCATACTTCTGCACGATCACGCCCACTGCCTACCTCACTCCCTACTGAATGGACATAAAAATCCCCTGCCTAGCTGTTGGGCCAGGCAGGGGAGGGGCACAATCCCGGCGCACGCGGCGCGGACCATGCCAAACAGAAAGCCCCTCTAAGGTGAGGGGCAGTATCCGGCGTTGGATAGCACCACTCCCTTATCTCACAGCTTGCGCTGTCGGAATTGGCACCAAGGCATCGCTGCCGGGTTGCCGGGTTTCATCGGGCCGTCTCCCTCCACCTCTCTTGATAAGAGCCTGGGCGATATTCGGTTGTCGCGGCGATTATAGCACAGCCCCGTTTGCCCTGTCAAGATCGTCGCAGAGCGTAACCAGGAGCTATTCATTGTCGCGGTTAGAATACACGCTCACCTCTATTGAGGAGTGGAGCACCCCTAGGTGCGGAACGTTGCCAGC
>JALYUO010000636.1 GCA_030853735.1 Chloroflexota bacterium | reverse complement strand
CTCAAACACGGCGCGCTCAAAATACTGCACGGTGTAGCTCTTGCCGTTGGTAATCGAGGCTTCTTGCGACTCTTCGGAGATCGGGAAGCCCTGTTGGGCCAGACCGCCGTGCGTGTTCCAGTAGTCGAGGAACGCGCCTTTGATCGTGTGACCCGTCTCTGGGAAGGTGCGCCCCGTCGCCTGGGGCAAGGGCTGGGCGGCGCTGCCGAGCGGCGCAAGGGCCGGCAACGCCAGCAGCGCCAGCCCAGCGGCCAGCATTCGTTGCACAACAATGGTCTTCATCGGTCCCTCCTGAGTTAGCCGACGCGGGCGAGGATGTAGCGCATCCGGTTCGGCAGATGATAAGCCCCCGTGGGGGTACGATAAGGGGTGAGCGCGTCGCTCACGGCCGTGCATACGGCCGCCGCGCCTGAATAGCGGATGGCCCGCACGGCGGGGGCAAACGACAACACCCCGCGCAAAGCGGTGTCCAGATCAGGATAGTCCCAGTCACAATCCAGTTCCTCGTCGGCATAGACCGGCAACTCGGCGGCGACTAGGGCTTCTTCCAGCGCACCAGGCCGGCGGAACAGGGTCAGCGGCGGGCCGTCGGGCGCGGGTGGCGGACGCAAGGGCTCCAACGCCTGGAAGTAGGATTGGCTGGCTTTGGGGCCATTGGGCGCGCCGGTCAAGATGCCCACCGTGCCGCCGGGCCGCGCCACGCGCCGCATCTCGCGCAAGGCGACTACGGTATCGGTCGCGTATTGCAAGGCATTGCAGCAGGTCACGAGGTCAAAGTGGTCGCCGGCAAAGGGCAGGGCTTCCATTTCGCCTTCGCGCAAATCCGCACCGGGCAAGCGTTCGCGGGCGATCATGAGTTGGCCCGGCGACGCATCGATCCCGGCTACATCAGCGCCGCAGCCACGCGCCAGCATACACAACAGCCCTGTGCCGCAGCCCACATCCAGTACGGCGTGGCCCGGCCCCACCTCGGTTTGCGCCAGCACCCGCGCAAACAACGGGCGCAGGGTGCCTTCCTGCACCGCCGCCCAATCGCGGGCCGCCGCGCCCCATGCGCCGTCGCGGATCATACTGTGGCTCATCGGTGGGCCTCCTATGCGTCCCCTTGCCAGCCGCTGCCGCCGGTCGCACGCATTTGGCAATAGGCGAAGAGCGCGTCATACATCGGCAACATTCGCTGGGCGAAAGCCGCATCGTCGCGGTCGGCCAGCAGCCACAGGCCGTTGGCGATGGCCCACAGCCCTTCGTTTTCGTAGCCCGGCTTGGCCCAGCCGGCCCGCTCCCCTTTTTGCACACTCTCAGCAAACAGGGTGAGGGCCGGTTCGCGCTCGGCCAGCCCATATTTGGCGATCAGACCGGGCAAGTTGAGCCGCTCGGCGGGCAGATCGGCGGGGTTGCCGGTCCAAGCGTAGTTATGGAAGGGTTGCGCGCCCGCCGCCAGTGCCGCCGGCATTTCGTCGCCGCTCACAAAGTCGAACTCCGCGTCAGGATCGATAAAGCGCAGGATCAGCCACACCCCGGCGGTGCGGTCAAACTTGATCCCTTTGCGTGTCACCCATTTCATAGAGCCAACCTCTTTCACCAGAAAGCACGAAAGTGCAAAAACAGCATGGCAGCGTTGCCGCTGCCACACTGCGTCTCGGAAGTAATCTCATGTGCTTTTATCTTAGCATAGAATTACTACGATGTCAATATTTTTCTTGATCTATTGAGAACTCTATCCGTCTAATCTATACCTACTTTTGTCATACCAAAGATTAAAGTAGATCTAGTGATAGGTTTTCTACTTAGTTTTGTCAGATGATCTTCTGTTAAATGGTTAGTTTTAGATCGATTTTGTCAGTCTGTGCGTACAGGGAATAGCCAAATAAAGATGACCAATGAACTGGCGGAGGGTGGCTCCGCCGCACGATGTTCGCCCGACCGCCGTTTCGCCCTGCGCTTGCCCAGCCCGGCGAAACGCCGTCCGCCACGGTCGCGGGGCGGAGCCACCCTCCGCCAGTTTTCGCGTTTTGCACAAGATCGGCCGGCGGATCTATTGACGAGCGGCGGAGAAAGTGCTATAATCTAACCAGGCGGTTAATGAATTATGGCGCGAACGAAGTCAGAACAATTAGAGACCCAGCGGCGTGAGCAATTGCTGGTGGCGACCTATGCGGTGTTTGCCAAGCAGGGTTTTGTCGAGACCAGTCTAGCCGATATTGCGGCGGCAGCGGATTTCAGCAAGGCGATGGTGATCTATTATTTCAAGAGCAAGGAAAACCTGCTGGTGAGCGCCTTTGAGTGGATCACAGCAGGCATTTTGGCCCGCTTGGCCGCGTGTGTGCAGGGACCGGGCATGGAAGCCGCCGAGCCGATGCTGCGCGCACAACTCGAACAACTATTCATGAGCACGCGCCGCAATCGGCGCTTCTACCATGTCTATCTGGATTTTCTGGCGCAGAGCGTGCATAACAGCCGGCTGGGCCATGTGACGGGGCAGTTTTACAGCGGCTGCGTGGCGGCGCTGGCGCAGACCATTGCGACCGGCGTGGCGCAGGGGGTGTTCGCGCCGCCGATGGACCCGCACGAGGCCAGTTCGGTCTGCGGGGCGATGATGGACGGCTTGCAAATGCAGTGGCTGTTTGATGATGAAGAGAAGTTTGACGAATACCGCGAACGCTGTTGGCGGGGCTGGCTGGCGCTGTTGCGGACCGAGCGCCCCCACTGCGGGGCAGTAGCCTAATGCGAGATCAAGCAACCTGTTGGGCCGGCGGCAATGAGTACGGCGCATAGCCGGGCGCGACTACATCAACAGGTTCCTAGAACCGGCACTAGCGCCTTTTTTTGCGCGATACTTTAACCGGCGGGTTAGTTTATGGAGGCGGGTATGGACGGACAACAGGCAACAGGCGGCACATTGGTGTTTTGCGACATCGAGGGCACCTTGATCGCCGGCAGCATCGCCAATGGGTTTGTGCGGGCGGGGCGGGCCGGCGGCCTGTTCTCCTGGTGGCAACTGGCAGGAGCGCAGGGCTATACGCTGCTGGGCCGCGTGTTACCCGGCCAAGCGGTGGGTCTGCGCTGGCGCGCCTTGCTGCACCTGTTGGCCGGCCAAGACCGTGAAGCGGTGCGCCAAGCGGGGATCGCCGGGCTGGCCGATTTATCGGCACGGGTAAAACAGGCCACGCTGGCCCGCCTGACCGGCCATCGCGCACAGGGCGACCGGGTAGTGCTGCTGAGTGGCAGCTTGCAAGATGCCGCCACGGCCATTGCGACGGCGCTGGGTGTGGACGCGGGCGAGGGCACACAGCCGGAGATCCGCCAGGGCCGTTATACCGGGCGCATGGGTGCCGCGCCGATCAACCAGGGGCGGGCCAAAGCCCAGCGCGCCGTGGCCCTGGCCCAGGCGCAGGGCGTGCCGCTGGCCCAGTGTGTAGCCTACGGTGATAGCGGGGCCGACATCCCCTTGCTGGCCGCCGTGGGCCGGCCCGTCGCCGTGGACCCCGATGCCGCCTTGCACGCGGTCGCGCAACAACGAGGCTGGGAAATTTTGTGGAATGAGGCACGTCCCGACGGACGCAGTTAGAGACGAGGAAAAGAGATGCAGATGAAAACGATGACCCTACCGTGGATCGGCCGCCAGGCGACCCACCCCCTCACCGACTCCGCTTTGCTGGATCTGGTGATGCCGCTTTACGAAGTGCGGACACGCCGCACGCGCCGGGTGCGGGCCGCCGCCCCAACGCTCTATGCGGCGCTGGACCGGGCGCTGACCGCCGGACCACCGGCAGGCTATGCCGTGCTGCTGCGGCGACCGGGCCGCGAACTGCTGCTCGGTAGCACCCGCCTGTGGACCCGTGGGTCCGGCGAGGTCCACACAGCGGATGCTTGGTGCGCCTATCAGGGCCAGGGCAGCCGGCGCACGACGGTCAGCCTGCGCGTCGTGCCGGTAGACTACCAGACTGCCGACCTGATCCGCGAGACGCGCGTGCATAGCCGTGGCCTGGGCATTCGCCTGCTGACGCGCCTGACTTGGCCGCTGATCGTGCGCCTGGGTCGCCGGAACCGGCGTAGCCTGCTACGCCAAGTCGCCGTCCGCGCCGAACACGCGACCGGGCTGTTCCGGCTGACCCCGTAAGCCGGGGGCCGGGGGTCAGGGGTCAGCCGGATGGATCGGCAGCACTACGCACTGTGGTATAATAGGTGTGAGGGGTGCTTTTCGCTATGTCTGATCCCGTGCCGGCCCGCTGGCGGGCCTATATCTGTTGTGGACCGCGCTGCACCGAACACCGGTCGCCCGCGCTGCTCGACGTGCTGCAACGCGAGGTAGATCGCGCCGGCGTGGGCACCGAGGTGGAGGTGCTGCCGGGCGGTTGCCAGAAGCATTGTGAGCGCGGCCCGTCGCTGGTGATCTGGCCGGGACCGGTCTATTACGAGCGGATTGACATCGGTCGCTTGCGCCGTATCGTGCGTGAGCATCTAGCGGGCGGCTGTCC
>JALYUO010000606.1 GCA_030853735.1 Chloroflexota bacterium | reverse complement strand
CGCGAAAAGTCATCATTTCCGGCTTTCAGCGCCTACTACGGTAGCACCACAATAAACCGGGGTCGTGCCTAATTTAGCGCACAAGTTCGTGCCTACAAAATGTCGGACCACGGTTTATTGTGGTGCTACCGACCTGTCGCTGCTCCAGATCATTAGCTGAATTACTATAGATGCAGCGTTGCCGGCCACGGTCGCGGGGCGGAGCCACCCGCCTACAATCCGTTCCTTCTTGCCGCAGGTGCCCTGTCCACAGAAACCACAAAACCCGCGTCCTTCTCCGTGGCTCCCTGCCTCCGTGTTAGCGTTCGTCTATAGCCCTGCCGACAAAAAGAACCGGCTCCCCCAGGCGGAGGAGCCGGTCCCTTACCCCAGCGGTTACGCGGCGCGCAACCCACCGGAGCCTAAACTACTTAGCCAGATACCAATCCTGCCAGTCCACCAAGACACCGCCCGGATTACCGTGGAAGGAGAGGTTCTTCTTGGCGAGGAAGATGGTCGGGATGCCGAACAGCGGGATGGTCGGCAAGTCCTTCATCAAGATCGCTTGGGCTTGCAGGTAGAGCTGGGCGCGCTCCGGCGTGTGGCCGAGGAGCGTACCAGCCTGCTGGTCCACTTTGTCGAACTCAGGGTTGCAATAGAACTCGTCGTTCTGGCCCGAGTGATTGTTGGCATCGGACGGCACGCTGGCGCAACCGTAGAGACCCTGGTTGGTCTGCGGCTCACCACCGGTGCTACCGCCCCAGCCGAACTCGACCATACCATAGTCGCCGAAGGCACCCGTGTAGAGCGGGCCATCGGGCGGGTCGGCGAAGACGGTGGCGGCCGGCTGCGGCGAACCAACGCTGTCAATGCCAACGGCCTTCAACTGCTGCTGTTGAATGTCGGCCAGCTTGATGCGATACGCTTTGGTCGTGGTCAAGAAGGTGACTTTCAGCGGCTTGCCGGCTTTTTCGCGGATACCGGTGCCGGCGTTGACGGTCCAGCCGGCGGCATCCAGCAGCGCCTTCGCTTTGGCCTGGTCGAAGTTGTACTTCGGCACGGCGTTCACGAGGGTGGCAAACTTGGTCTTGTTGTCGGGATTGTCCACCGAGGCCCAGTTGGTGGCGATGTCGGGGCTGTTGAGCAGGGTGATGGTGCCGCCGAACAGCGCCTGATTGATGGCGGTGCGGTCGAGGGCATAGGCCACGGCTTGGCGCACGCGCACATCGTCGAACGGCGCTTTGGTCGTGTTGAAGTCAATGTGATCGAAGCCGTAGTACGGCAGCACATACAGCTTCGCGCCTTTGGCTTCGCTGGCCTGGCCGGCCGCGATCAGGTCGGGCGTAAAGCTTTCCGAGGTGGTCAGGTCAATCGCGCCCGTGTCAATCTTGACCGGGAGCTGCTTGTTGTCCTTGTCATACGGGCTGAAGATCGTCTTGATGACCGGCTTATTGGCCGTCACGTTGTAGTTCTCGTTGATCTTCATCGTGATCGACTGGTTGGCCTTGAACTCGGTCACATAGTACGGCCCGGTGCCCCAGGGGGTGCTGGCCCACGGCAGGGAAGGCACGTCCTTGGCGGCGGTCTTGGACAGGAAGTGTTCCGGCAGTACGAAGCCGAAGTTCTCGCTGTACAGCGGGTCGCTCACGGGGATTTTGCTGTCCACAAACGCCTGGAGGAAGCTGTAGGTGTCCTTATCGCGCGCGATCAGGGCGGCGGCTTCTTTCCAGGTCAGGTAGTTGATGATGACCGTGTACTTGTCGGGGTTGTCCACGCTCGAATACTTCTCGAAGCCGCTGCGATCCACCGCCGGGAAGTCCGGGTCCAGCACCAACTTGTAGGTGTAGACGACATCGTTGGAGGTGAACTCCTGGCCGTCCTGCCATTTGACGCCTTGCTTCAGCTTGTACTTGACCACCAGGCGCTTGTCGTCGCCGGTGCCCACATAGTACGCGCCGCCGTTTTCCAGCGTCGGTAGATAGTAGGCGAGGTCAGGCTGGGCAATATCCTTGTCGTCGCGCTTGGTCAGACCATTGAACACGGCGGCGAGGAAGTTGGAGCCGACCAGGGTGTTGCTGCTGTAGGGCATGAGGCCGGACGGATCCTGGCCGCGGCCCACGTTCAGCGTGTCCACCGGGTTGCCGCGCCCAGTCATGGCGTGATCAATGGTCGCGACTTGATCCTTCTGCTCCGCGCCGAGGCGGCCCAGCAGGACTTCAAACGCGGTGCCCTTGTTTTCGGGGTGATACTCGAAGCGTTGGCGCTCGAAGTATTGCACCAGGAAGCTCTTGCCGGCAGCCGGGCCGGTGGTCTCTTTGGTCAGTTCCGTGAACGGCTGGCTGAGGGGATAGCCGAACTGCGCCAGGCCGCCCTTGCCCTGCCAGGCTTTCAGGATGGCCTGTCCGCCTTCGCTGCTGTCGCCGACGGTGTGGCGGGTCTCTTTGGTGTAGTAGGAGCTACCGCCCGGATTGTCAATGCCGCGGAACGGCACGTCTTTACGACCTTCGGCCGTAAATGCGCCGAGGCGGCCCAACAGCACATCATACGGTTTCTGGTTCTCGTTGTGCTGCTCGAACCGGGCACGCTCAAACCACTGGGTCGGGTAGATTTTCCCGTTTTCCAGCGACTGCTCATCGTGCTTATCGGTGATCGGGAAGCCGTTGATGAAGAGAGCATCCGCATCGCTGCGCCCACCCTGCCAGACTTCCAAGAAGCGTCCACCGACGCTCTGGTTGGTCTGCGGGAACTGGCGCGTGCCACCCTGCTGGTCAGGTGCGGCGGCGGAGTTCTTCGGTAGGGCCGTTACGGCCAGGGCGGCCATCATGGCCCCCGTGACTGCATAACGCCCAAGACCGCGCGTTAAAGTCATACTGTTTCTCCTCCTGCGTAAACTGAGGACGGCCCCAACGGCCGGTCCCATCAGATGGACCTCGGGAAGGTCCACGTTACAGACACCGGCGCGCTCGACGCTGCCGGAAACGAGGGTTGGGGGGCAGCCAAACGGCCCGTGCCACCCAACGGAATATTGGACCCTCCAAGCGCGTGGGCCAGGGTGAGCCGCCACCAGGGCTATCGGCGCGTGGACAACCACCTCCTTTGCTAGTTGAGACGTGCCGTTATGGAGCGATCCAATGCAACCGGCCTGCGCCGGTTGTTACGTATCTTACCACATTGGCCCGGATCTGGCAAATGCCGTCCGGCTCCGCTGTGATAGGAGCAGATTGCGCCGGGCGGTTAGTGCCCCTGGCGGTGCCTGCTCTGTTACTTATACAAGCCCAGTGGCTGCTTGGTTCAATTGGGCGACCTCACCCCCCACCCCCGCTCCTAAAGAGCGAGGGGGAGTCGCCGCCCGCTCACACCCTCCACCCCTGGAAGAGGCAGGTTTTTGGCGGTGGAACGGCAGCGGGGGTCTAGCTCCCTCGCCCCCGCAGGGGAGAGGGAGCCTACGTTGTCGCTATATTGCCAAAACAGGGTGATTGCATCTAAATTGGGGTGAGTAACCGGCCTGCCCAGCTACAGACGGCGCGCTAGGATAAGCATCCACAGACCCGCTAAAGATCAGATTCTGATCCACCGGAGGTGGGTTTTCTCTACGCTCCTTCTATAATCAATGGGATCTCACCCGCGCCAATTTAGATGCAATCACCCTGATTGCCAAAAACCTACTCTTGACAAGGAAGCCGACAGGGGGCGATTGTGACCGCTGACCTCACCCGATCAGCGCGGCACGGCCACGCGGCCCAGGAAGCGTTCCACGGCGCGGTCGGCGGTCAGCCCTTCGATCTCGGCCTCCGGCTTGAGGATGATGCGGTGGCGGTAGACCGGCGGCACCAGCGTTTTGATGTCGTCGGGCACGAGATAGTCGCGCCCCTGCATGGCGGCATACACTTTGGCTGCCCCCAGCAAGGCGACCGAGGCGCGCGGGCTACCGCCTAGCACCAAGTCGGGCGTGCGCCGGCTGGCTTCGGCGATGGCCGCGATATAGGCCAGGTGCGCTTCGTCAGCGCGCACGGCGACGGCTTCGACACGGGCGGCGGCCAGCGCGGCCGGGTCGGCGAC
>JALYUO010000605.1 GCA_030853735.1 Chloroflexota bacterium | reverse complement strand
AGCTTCCGTCTCCACAGCGTGCGCCTTGCGCCGGGTCAGAGTCACAGTTGCGTTTTGCATCGTCGCGATCTCCTTTGTGTTAATTGCCCGGTGCGCCGGAGTCCGGCAACCGGATCGTGACCGCGCTGCCCAACGGCGCGCGGTCGTCGGTCAAGGGATACCCCCCCACGCCGTTGCTATGGGCCGTGACCCCATCCCCCGGTGCCGGACCGAACGGAACCAGTGTGTCGATCAGCAGGTTGTTGTGTTGGGCCTGCGCTGCCGCCAACGCCGCCCGCGCCTCCCGCCCCACCGCCAGATCCCACGGCGTGATCTCTTCGGTCAGGTCAAGGAAGCCGATTTGACCAGGCAGGCCCAGCTGGGCCGCCCGCATCGCACCCCGTTCCATGACCGCCTCGAACAGCAATTGCCCGTCGCTGGTCAGTTGCAACAGCGTGCGCCGGCCCTGGGGGCGCTCCGCCCACACCAGGGTGCGACTGGTACAGGCGGTGTTCAACACCGCTTGGCCGAAACCCAGATCTACGTCCAAGTCGGGGCTTAATCCCTCCACCGCGCGCTGGATGTCCAGGGCCGCGCTCAGGTCGAGGTCGGCCACGAGGCGGTCCGCTGCAACTTGCACACCGGCCTGCAAGCCGGTTAGGCACGCCTCGGCGCTGGCCGGCAGGTCCAGCAACAGCGCCAGCACGGCCGGTCCTACCTCCTGCCCAGCGGCCAAGCGTACCGCGATCGGGGCGTAATCGAGTTGCAGATCGGGCGGCCATTCCCGCCACGTCGCCAATGCCTGCCGCCGGGCCACCTGGTCGGCCTGCAAGGTATGCAGCGCCGCCTGCGCGATTTCACGGCCCCGCCCAGCGTGCGCTTGCGCGCTGCCCACTTGGCTGCTGCCCACGGCCAATACTTCCAGCCCCGTCGTCACGCTTTCTAAGAGCAGCGCCTGGGTTTCGCGCTGATTCCACAGTTGCAGCGCCCGCGCAGCGTTGAATGCGCCCTCGATCAGCCGTTGCAGGAGCCCGCCCCGTTGCCCGCCCAGCGCCCGCTGCTGTTGCGCCAGCTCGGTACAGGTGCGCTGGTACTCGTCGTGTTGGCGCGTTTGTAACTTCCGCAGCACCCCCGCCTCGTGGTCCAACACGGACCGCAACGCCTGGAGGCGTGCGCCCAGCGGCGTAGCGACGTTCGCCCCGGCCAAAAACGTGCTGATCAGCTCGGTCAGTCGGCCTTTGAGTTGCGCGGCATTCCCCGCCAGCAAGCTGTCCCAGTTCCGCACCGGCTCGCTCAGGGTGAGCAGCGCCAACGGCAACTCCGTGCGCTCGTTGCGGGTCTGCCCCTGAATCTGCAGCGGCGCGAATTGCGCCCCCTCCTGGCCGGCTGGTTATGGGCCGCCGACCGCCCAGACACTCTGCTGGGGAGTAGTGTCTTTCGCCTGATCGCCGGCCAGCTGGATCGCATTCCGCTGCCGCGCAATGAGCCGTTTTATCGGGTCAAGAGCGCCACTATCGAACGCTGCAAGGGCATGATCCGCCCAGCGGATCTGGCGAGTTGGGAAACGGCCATGCGCGCCGCGCCCGATCGTGCAGTGATCCTGGCCGAGGGCGGACGCTTGACCGATGTTTTGTGGGAAACTGTGCGCGAATGGTGGTATCCATTGGCGATTCGTTCGCCGGAAGCAGCAGGGGATCTGTTGCAATTCAGTGTGACCATTGAACGGCTGGCCGCAACGCATTACTTGTTGGCCGTGTATCACCCGGATGCTACAACGCGCCCTATCCTGGACCGCGTATATAGGGATCTGCTGACCCACCAGGGTGCGGCGGCGTATGTCGTGTATCGCCACCCGACGTATTTCCCCCAAATTCAGCACGATGCTTGGTGGACGATTGTCCGCGAAAACGCCGCCCACCGACGCATTCACCCGCAGCGGGCGGTGGGCCGCCACCTCCTCAGCCTATTCTTCGCCCCTGCGTTTGCCACCCAGCTAGAGAACGCTGCGACGGCGGCAGCTCTCGCCTGGAGCTATTTTGCCATCGTGACCCAGCCCCTGCGTGTGCAAGGTGGCGCGCAAGAACAGCACTACCGGCAGATCCTACAGCGGTTGGCGCACTATCCTGCGTTTCGCGCCCTGCGGGCTGCCGGCACCGTAGCCCAGCAACGGGCTTGGCATTTTCCTATAAACCGCAACTTTCCGTTCGCAACCTGTGCCCACACCATCCACCTATGGCGCGTCCCGGCCTTCCCGTTACAACTCGATGCCGTGGTGCAAGCCGCGTGGACTCCGCCCGCGCCGGAGCAGGCAACCGATTACCCGACGGATTACACGGAAACCTTTGTGCCGGCCGATCCGGCTACTCAGGCCGGCTTGATCCTGGCGGCGCTCCTGGACTCGCCGGCCGTGCGGAACGCAGGAGGCCGCTACCCGGCGGCGGTTGCTACCGCGCTGGCGCTGGTCCGCACCCTACTTGAAGGGACGACACCGGGCAGTAGCTATGTCGGCTGGGAGCCGGAAGTCGCCTTTGCGCGTTGGTATGCCGACATCAACGCCGGTATGGCAGCGCGCCCCACGGCGGCGACCGCCGCCGTACTCCAGCAATTCCGCCGTGAGTTACCCGGCCTTTTCCACCAAACAGGCGCACGCTTTATCCAGGGCTTTTTCGTGATGAGCCTGACCTTGCTCTCGCTGGGTCGTCAGGCCAAGCTGCGGGCGATTTTGCAACAAGAGCAGGCTATTTATAGCGATTTGCAGAGCCTCTTCGCCCCGACCACCCCCGACCTAACAGGCATAGCCAGCGAACCGCCACGCCTCCTGCTCGGTAGCCCTGAGCGGGGAACGGGAGTACCGGCGTTCCCCGCCGAAGTAGAACGGCAAAGTATGCAGATTTTTATGCAGGTCGCCGAGCAAATCGAGTACCGCTTACGCCGGCAACATCCCGACTGGTCGGAAGACGACTTGGCAATCCAACTGTCAACTGCCCTCCACCCTCCGGTAGTACCCCTGGATCAAGCTATCGAGGAATTGCCGCCCGTCTAAACAGCGGCGGCTCTCCACCGCTAGCGCCTAGGATGGACGCTCCAACTGGGGGGCAAACGACACAATAAAGGGGAATAAATCTTTGGTCGGCTGGCCGTTCTCGTCGTAATGTGTTCCCACCACCTCAATATCTTGATCTGCGCCCAGGCAGGCTAGAATCATGCCGATGGTCATGCTCCGCACGCCACTGGTAATATCGGCTACAATGTCCTTGGCTGCCAGTTTCTTGCCGTGAGCTTCCGTCAACACCTGACCTACCATGTCATAAGTACGACTAAACAGGAGCGCATCATCTTCCTTTTTCAACGGAATCGCATAGCGATCCCCGTAATAGAACCGACAATCCATTCCTTTTCGCTGGGTCAGATATTCGGCGAGCAAGCGGGCATACAGGCGCGAGTCCGCGTCCGCGTCGCTCTCCGTGGTCAGCAACCAACAATGCTTTAGTTTGGTACGGTGCGCGAGGATCGCGCAAATGGTCGGCCAGAGGTTTGATTCCTCGACGCACAGGCCGGCAAAATCCAATGCGGCCACCGCCGCTCTCCGCGCTTCTCGGCTCAAGGAATCGGCCGGGCAACCCCGCTTAGGCGTATAGAGGGGCACAAAACACACTAGCGCACGCCGGGCAAAATACACCGGTCGATTCTTCTCAGTTAAAATCTGGGGAAGCTTGAAATGAACGATGGCATGGGCCGGCCGCAAGCGGCGCAAGATGACTATGACCACCGCGAGACTAACCACAACGGCAACCAGCAGTGGCAGCAGGAACAACATACTGGGCTGCGAGAGCAAGTTGCCACTGATACCCCAGATCAACGAGAATCCGATCCCCAGCAGTGCGCCGAGCGCACGCTCAAACCAGATGATACGGCGCGCCCAATAAGACATGATGCGGCCCCTTCTAAATAACGACTTTCAACCTATGTAGCCACGAATCCTGCCCCAACCCCCGTCAGGCCGGCGACTGCCGGCGGGTGCGGGCTTGGTCGCGCAGCGCCTGCAAATTGACGATCTCGGCCACCTCATAGCGTGGCGGCAACGCCCCGGCCACTGGGCGGATGTTCAACACCGGCGGAAAATAGCCACAGCGTCCATGAATCTCGGCCAGCAGCGCCGCCGCTAACGGAGCCAAGCCGGGCAAATTGACGATCAACGTCTGCGTTTGCCATGCTTGTCCCGTTAAGCCCGTAGCGGCGGCCAAAGCCAACGCCGTTGCGCCCAGCGGCTGCGTGCGATCTATCTGCGTGGGCACGGTCTGCACCGTCGGAGTCGCGCCAAGCAGGCCCGCGACTTGTTGCACCTGATCGTCCGTCAGCGGATGCGCGAAGTTCAACAGCAGCACCATAGCATCTCCTGGTAGTTACGGCTCCGCATAGAGTTGCGCCAGCCGCGTCACGCTTTCGCGCAGCAACGCTAGCAGCTCCGGTGGTTCCAGCACGCGGCAGTGTTCCCGATAGCGCAGCAGGATCTGGCGCGCTTGCCACAGGTCGGCGGTCTCCGCGCTCACCAGCGCCGTACCGTCGGCCTGGAACTCCACCGTACTCTGCGCGAACCAGTGCGCCACATCCTGCCGGTAGGCCGCCGCCCGGCTCAACTGGTAGCGGATACGATAGACGGGACGCGGCGGAGCGACCGGCGGTAGCGGGTAGGGCAGCAACGTCACGCCAGCCGCCGCCACCCGGTCCAGCCGGTAGCGCACCCAGCGCCGCGCCAGCTTGGGCACGCTTGACTTATAGCAATAGCCGTCCAGATACAGGTAGCCGTCGCGGTACAGCAAGTCATACGGCGCGACTTGGTGCGTTTCAGCTTCCGCCGCATCCCCGTAGGGCGAATGGTAGGCAAAGCCGATCTGTTGGCGACCCAACGCCCGCTGCACTGTCTGTAGCACCAACGCGGCGACGGCGGTCACGCTCTGCGGCAAGCTGAATTGCGGTTGCGCCCGCACCGCCGCCAGATCCTGCTGCCGCGCCGCCGGCAACAAACGCCGCACCCGCGCCAGCAACCGCTCCGTCGCTGCCGCATGGGGCAACGGCTCCACCCCCACCGCCCCGATCAGAAAGGCCAACGCCACCAACTCATCATCCGGCACATCCAACAGCGCCAACGAACCGGCATCATCCAGCCAATAAAAATCATGCTGATAGCGGATAATGCAACCAAACTCATCACGCAAAGCCGCCACATCATGCGCCAACGCCGTCCAAAACACCGGCGGGTAAATATCCGGCCCCAGCGCCGCCCGCGCCGCTTGGATCAACGTCGCGCCGCCCGCCGGCCCGCGCGTCAACCGCTGCACCACAAACAGCCGCCGCTTAAACGTCAGCCAACTGCTCCGCTTATCGCCCCCATGCCGCCGGCTCACACCGGAGCTGGGAACGGGTTGATGAAGCGGTAAGTCCCTTCCCACTCGGCACGATCCTGCTCAATTACGCGGAAGAACCGATCCAACATTTCATCTACCACCGCTCGGAACTTCATATAATCTTCGCGTGTAATCAGCCGATAACCATGCGCTAGGATGCTTTTGTTACGTGCTTCTGCCCGCTCCTCAATGCAATCGATGGGGTAATCACGTACCAGACTATCATCTAGTACTATGACAAGTTAATTCCGCGAAGTTAGCGGCGGTGACTTTGGCTTGAGCACCGGATACAAGCGTTTGAGCTTGATGCGCGCATCTGCCGTCGTAAACTGCCAATCAATCGTGCCCCCGGC
>JALYUO010000588.1 GCA_030853735.1 Chloroflexota bacterium | reverse complement strand
GTCCTGCGGGCGCTGCTATGGGCGGGCACGTTCGCCTATGTGCGCGAGATTGGGGCCGAGCGCACTTTCTGGCGGCGCACTTTCCACGCCTTCATCCGCACACTGACGCGGGCCGACTGCCGGAGTCGCCTGCGCTGCTGGTTGGATTTTGATCTGCACTACCGCTGCGCTGCGGGCGACTTGGCGGGCTGGCCGGGCCGCGTCCTGATCCTAGAGTCGGCTGCCGACCCCGTGGTGAGCAGAGCAGGGCGGGCCGCGCTGCGCGCCTGCTATCCCCAGGCCCAGGTCCGCACCTTCGCCGGCAGCGGGCACGCCGGTTCGCTGGCCCGCCGGGGCGAGTACATTGCCGCGATTGCGGCGTTTTTGCATGAAGCGTAAAACGTATGTAACTACTCAGACTATGGTTAAAAGAGAGAACCTGTCATTCTGAGCGCAGCGAAGAATCTGGTGGGGTGGATGTCTACCCCACCGCAGGTGTACTCTGGTGGAGCGAGTAGCCGCAATCAGAGATGATCATGGGTCAGCCGATTCTTCACTGCGTTCAGAATGACAGGTTCTCTTCTTTCTATTGCGTAGGCTGAGTAGTTACAAATGTATTGCGTATTCCGTATGGCGTATCGCCCGCAGTACCGTTGCTATTACCGATAAGTTTCACGCATCACGTTTCACGTTCACAAAATACTTTTCACTTTTCACTCGGTAGACAAGGAGCCGCCATGTCCCCTACCCGCACCAACCGCCTAGCCTGGGCCCTGGCCGTCGCGTTTGCGGCTGACCGGCTGGCGAAGGCGGCGGCGGTGGGCCACTTTTTCCGCCGGGTGCCACCGAAGCCACCCACTTGGCCGACTGTCACCCTGCTGCAACCGGTCACGCGCGGAGCCAACCTGCCTGCCACGCTGGAGGCGCGCGGGCGACTGGCCTATCCCGCGCCGATCCAATACCTGTTTGTCTGCGACGCGCACGATGCCGAGTCGCAAGCCGTCTGCCGCGCCTGGCAGGCCACCTTTCCGGCCTGCGCGGCCCAGGTGATCCTGGTGAACGCTGCGGGCAAACAGGCGGCCCCCAAGACGCGCAAGCTGGTGGCGGGGCTGGCCGCCGCCACCGGCGCAGTGGTCTGCTGCATAGACGACGATGTTGCGCCACGCCCGGATGCGTTGTGCGTGCTGGTGCCCTATCTATACACGCCGCGCGCCGGAGCGGTATTCGGTCTCGCCTGCTACACACGCTGGGGCAATGGCCCGACCAGCCTGATGAGCGCCTTTGTCAACGCCTACGCCCTGCTGTCCTACATCCCGCTGACCTACCTGACCGCGCCGTTCACCGTCACCGGCCACCTCTTTGCCCTGCGGCGGACCACATTGGCGGCCATTGGCGGCTTCAGCGGCATGGAGGACCAGATCGGCGACGACCACGAAATAGCCCGCCGCCTGCACCGCCGGGGGCTACGCAGCGTGCAAACGCCGCTTATCTACGATGTGGAAAACGACTTCGCCGATTGGCGGGCCTACGCGGTCCAGATGAAACGCTGGTTTGTCTTCCCGCGCCAAGCGTTGCTGCCCTACCTGACGGCGCGCCAACAGGCGATTGCGCTGCTGGGCAGCCTGGGCAACCTCGCACCGGGCCTGCTGGCCGTGTTGGCGCTGCTCACCCGCCGTCGCGCCGCAGTCGGGGCGCTGGGCCTGAGCCTGGCCCTGTTCGCCGCGATCTATGCCGCCGGCGAAGCTCGCTACTTGCAGCGCCGCACACCGCTACGCAGTTGGCCGGCGGTGTTGGCCGTTGCCTTGCTGCAACCCGCGCAAATTATCGCCGCGCTATTGACCGATAACACGGTCGAGTGGCGCGGCAAACGCATCCGCGTCCTACGCGGCGGCACCTACGAAGAAGTGATCCCACTCTCCCTAAGACAGAGGCCACAATGACCAGCATCGCAAACTCCGCGCCGCACACGTCACGTTTTACGTTTTACGTTTTACGTGCCTTACCGCTACTCATGCTGGCCGAGAAAGCCTGGCGCTGGAGCATGGTGCGCCGCTTCTTCCAGCGCCCCGCCCCGCCTGCCGGGCCCGACCCCCAGTTGGTCAGCATCATGCAGCCGATCCTCAGTGGCGACCCGACGCTGGCCGCCGGACTGGAAGCCAACCTGCGCGCCCGCAGCCGCTATGCCCGCGAGTTCCTCTGGCTGGTGGACAGCGACGACGCGCCCGCTCAAGCCCTCTGCCGCGACCTGATCGCACGCTACCCTGCTTGCCGGGTGCGACTGATCCTGTTGCCGCCGCCGGGCGCACGGCAAAATCCCAAGATGGTCAAGCTGATCGCCGGAGCCGCTGCCGCGTGGGGTGACGTGATCTGCGTCCTCGACGACGACACCCGCCTGCCCGACGGTGGCTTGGAACAATGCCTGCCCTATCTCGACCAGCCCGATGTAGGTCTGGCTTTCGGTCTGCCGTATTATGTCAACTTCTCGAATCTCTGGTCCAGCCTCGTCTCCGCCTTTGTGGACAGCCACAGCCTGCTGACCTACATCCCCTACACCGTGCTGACCGAGCCGTTCACCATCAACGGGATGTTCTACGCCGTCAAGCGGGCGCAACTCGCGGCGGTGGGCGGCTTTGCCGGGCTGGAAGGCACGTTGGCCGACGACTTCGCGGTGGCGCAACGGTTCCGCGCGCACGGCCTGCGGCTGGCGCAAACACCGCTGCTGCACGGCATCAGCACCCAGGTGACGGGGCCAAGCCACTACCTCAGCCTCATCCAACGCTGGTTTATCTTCCCGCGCGAGTCGTTGTTGCGCTATCTCAGTCCACGCGACAAGGCCATCGTCTATGGCTGGGGCTTGGGACCGGCCCTATTTCCATTGGGATTGCTGCTGGCGTTGGCGCTGCGCCCGTCACGGGGCAAGGTGGTCTATACGCTGGCGTACTTTGGCGCGAGCTGTGGCCTGTTCGCCCACCTGAACCGCACCTATTTAGGCAACGCGACACCGCTGCGCGGGGCGGCGTTGGTGCCCCTGATCCAGGCGCTGTTCCCGCTGCAACTCGTGACCGCTCTGCTTGCGCCGCAGCGCATCCACTGGCGCGGCCATCTGATTGCCGCCGAAAGCGGCGGCACCCTGCGCTTTGTGCGGCGCAGGGTGCCGGTCGGGGCGGGGCTGGAGACTGCGCCTAGTGGCGCGTCCCCCCCGGACGATGCTGGAGCGCCTGACGATAGTACAGGTTAGCTTGCTCATGCTGCCCACGCGCCGCCAACACTTCAGCGTAGCTTTGGGCCAGTTCAGTTGCCGTCTCCTGATGCGCGTTATCCTTGGCGAGTTGGATCGCCTGTTGGAAAGCCTCATCGGCCCGCGCCGGATCGCCCTGCGCTTCGGCCACCCGCCCGGCGGTTCGCAAGGCCCGCAGATGGGTGCGGAGCGTGCTGCTGCGCGCCGCGCTGTCATCGAGCGCCGCCTGCTGCTGATAGGCTGCCGCGCCCAATTCTAGCGCCTGAGCGGCGTGGGTTGCCGCCGCGTCCACCTGCCGGCGACCCAGTTCCATCACCGCATACTGCTGGTGCAAGGCACTGAGGAAGCTGCGGTTGCCACTGCCCTGCAAGACCGCTTCGGCCTGCGCCAGCGCCTGCTCGGCCCCGGCATAGTCCTGCTGTTCGGCCAGGATCTCGGCCAAGTTCAGGCTCATTTGGGCCACGGCGCTCATGTTCTGCGCGCCTTCATAGATGCCCAGCGCCCGACCCGCCGCCAGGCGGGAGCCTTCTAGGTTGCCCACGTCGCGGTACGCCGTACTCAAACTCCAGTACAGCGCCGACTGCCGCTCCAGGTTATTCACGTCGTTCAACAGCTTCAGCGCTTCGCGGTAGGTCGCAGTAGCCTGATCCACTTCACCCAGCGCCCAGTAGTCATTTGCCAGGTTGCTGTAGATCAGCAAGCGCAGATTGAGGTCTTTGACCACCCCGCTCTGGATCGCCGCCAGACCACGCTGATGCTCATCGCGGGCCAATGCGGGCAGGTTCTGCTGGTAGTACGCGCCGCCCATCAGGTTATGGACCCGCTCCACGTTCTCGCCGCCGTCCGGCAACGCCTCAGCGAGCGGCAACGCCTGGGCCAGCGCCTTGTGGGCTTGGGCCGCGTCATCCAGCCGCAGATGCGCCAGCGCCCGCAGATAGTGCAGGCGGAAGCGCACATCAGGGGTCGCCAACGGCAAGTCAGCCGCCGCGTTCTGCTCCAGCGCGGCCAACAGGCGCAACCCTTCGCTTGGCTGGCCGGTGTCTACGGCGCGCCGCACACAATCGAGCTGGTGCGCGATCTCTTCCTGCCGCGACCGCGGATCTTGGCCGGCCACTTCCGGCAGCGAGACCATGTTAAGCAGATCACTGCTTGACACGCCCAGCCGGCGCGACATCAGTTCCAGTGCCTTCAGCGACGGGCGTGCCTTGCCCCGTTCCACGGCGCTGACATAGCTTTTGGTGAACTCCGGCTTGGCAACTTGATCCTGACTCATGGCCCGCTTGTGGCGCGCATCGCGCAAGCGTTGGCCGAGTACCAGCAACGGGTTCGTAGGATCGGAGCTAATCGCCGCCAGACCAGCGGCCGACGGGCTGATCGCGGGTGCGCTTGCCGGCGCGCTGAGGGTCTGCGACGTACCCTCGGTAGTGTCCCTATTACTCATCTCTCTCTCCATCCATTCTTGCTAAATTGTACCCCAGTAGATATTTCACTCGTTGAGTATACGAGCATTGTGCTGGGGCGGTTTCCAATTGCCTGTTAGAGGTCACACTGCCAACGACCGATGGGAACCGGAGCCGCGTGTCTCACTGTCTACAAAGGGCCGTCACGACGTAAGTAGCGGCAAGACTTCTGCGGCTAGTGCCGCAACCAGCCCGGCTGCATAAGCAGTCGGCAACCCAATACAGACGTGATCAATACCCACCGCTTGGTATTCTGCGATGCGGGCGCGCACGCTCTGCACATCAGCGGCGGTTTGTAAGTAAAACTGCCAGGAGCGACGGATCGTGGCGGGATCACGACCAATGGCCCGGCAGTGCTCATCCAAGACCGCGTTTTTGTGCGCGACTTCGGCGGGAGTGCCGCCCGGCGCGTTATAAATCGCGGCGTGCTTTGCCACCACGCGCAGGGTCAGCTTTTCGCCACCCCCACCAATGGTGAACGGTGGGTAGGGATGCTGCACCGGCTTCGGCTCGTGCCGCGCTTCGGTCAGCGTATAGTGCTTGCCGGCGAAGTTGCTTACCTCCTCTGTCCAAAGTTGTTTCAACACCGTACAGGCTTCGTCCAGTTCGTGAATACGTTGGGCGGGCGGCGCAAAGGGCAGGCCGTACATCCCATATTCCAGCTCGAACCAACCCGCGCCGAGGCCCATATCCAAGCGGCCCCGGCTCACCTGATCAACGGTGGTCGCGATTTTGGCAAGCACAGCCGGGTGGCGGTAGCCGTTGCAGCCGACCATCAGCCCCAACCGCACCCGTGTTGTAACCGCCGCTAACGCTCCCAGTAAGGTCCATCCGTCAAGGCACGGCCCGGTAATGTGCCCATTGATCGGCACAAAATGGTCAAACAGCCAGAAGCCACTGAACGCAGGATTCGCATCGGTGTCCTGACAATAACTTAGTATGGTAGTCCAATCCCGATCATGTTGAGCGGCTTTAAGGTCAATCCGTAAGGGAAACACCATTATTCAGCCTCCCAATTTCGATTCGTGGCTCTCACTCATTTTACAACTAAATACGAGTTCATGCAATAGGTTACGACTATTTGTTATGTTATATTGACGTGCCGGCTGCTGCCGCTGTTACAGAGCAGTCTACTAGCGGCTGTGGCGACCCGACCCGGCTTGAGCCGCAAACATTTGGGCGACCCTCGCCGGGTCTACAGCAAAGTAGACAGCAAATTGTATGCCGCTGTATCGTTATGCTGCTCTGTGACAAGCGACAAGAATCCTGCGGATCGATCCCCCTGTCGGCGGGCGACGCTGGGCCTCCCGCCGACAGTGGACTACGCCCGGCGACCCTTGCTAGGGGCCACCGGGGGTAACGGTGACGGTAACGGTCGCCGTCGCGGTGTTCAACGGTGTAGCTGTGGCGGCCGGGGTGACGGTCACGGTTGGGGTCGGAGCGGGCAGCACCCCGAAGCCGCCGAACTCTTTGTACTGGCCGTTTTGCACCGAGTTGATATGCACATAGATCGGGCTAAAGGCTGGTGTGTTGGACGCGATATGGAAGATGATCCCGGTATCGGTCCACGATTGCACGGTGGTTGTGTACACCCCGCCCAGCACCACCGTGCCGGTGATGATCCCGAACTGCACGCCACGCACCGTGACTGCCGTGGCGGTATCGCCCTGTGTCACCCGCGCCGGCGTGTAGGAGAAGACGAAGGGCCGGCTGCGCGGGTTCACCTGGAACAGGGTGCTGCTGGTGGTGCGCCCGTCGCTGGTCGTCAGGATCGTCGTGGTCGGCTTTTGCGGCGGGGTCGCCGCGTTGATGTGGAAGCGGATCAGCGTATCGCTCCAGGTGGAGATGCGCGCAGCCGCGCCGTTCACTGTCAAGGTGCCGGTGATCGGGCCAAAGGCGGTGCCGTCTAGTTCCACCAACGTCTGGGTGTCATACTGCTCCACCGAATCGGGCACAAAGTCCGTGATCACCGGGGGAATGGCGGTGGCGGTCGCCGTAGCGGTCGCCGTGTCGGTCGGGGTTGCCGTATCCGTCGGGGTTGCCGTATCCGCCGGGGTCGCACTCGGCACCACCGTGGCCGTGTTGATCGGGGTCGCACTCGGCACCACCGGGGAGGCCGTCGCGGTCCCAGTCGGTGGCCCAATGGTCGGCGTGGCCGTCGTGATCGGCGTGAGCGTCGGCGGCACCGCAGTCATGGTCGCCGTGCCGTCTACCGCGTAGATCGACAGGTCAATGATCTTGGCACCTTGCCCGCGCGTGGCGCTGTTGCTCGGCTTGAAGGTGCCGTCGCTATAGCCACTGATCACCCCTTTTGCAAACGCCGTTTCCACAAATTGGTAGAACGTTGAGCCGACCGGCACATCGCTAAAGGTCGCCGTCGCTGGGTTACGCAGCGTCCAGCCGCGCCCCAACGTCACCATCTTGGCAATCTGCCCGCGCGTCACTACGTTGCTGGGGCGGAACGTGCCGTCGCTGTAGCCACTGATGATGCCGCGATTGAACGCGGTTTCGATAAAGGAATAGAAGGTGCTGCCGACGGCGACATCGTTGAAATGTGGCCCGCCCGCTGTGTTAAGCGGCAAGCCGAAGGCCAGCACCAGCACTTTGGCGACCTGACCGCGCGTGATGGTGGCGCTGGGGCGGAAGGTGCAATCGCTGTAGCCGCTGATCGCCCCTTTGCTCACCAAGTCGGTCACAAAGGGGTAGAAGGTGCTGCCGGGCGGCACGTCGCTAAACACGCCCGTCGTGCAGGGGGCCGGCGTATTCGTCGGGGTCGCGGTGACTGGCTGAGTCAACGGGCCGAGGTCGGCATAGGTATAGTAGTTAGCAAACGCGCCGGCGGCATTACCGTTGAACATCAGGTGGATGATATTGCGCCCATTCATCGGGTTGGCATCCACATCGGGGTTGCGGCTGTTGGCCTGGAGAAAGCCGCCGGCGCCCGAATCGATCCGTTGCGGCGCGCTGAATGTCGTGCCCACACCGGACAGGTAATAGCTTTGTTGGATGCCGGCGATGGCGCTGTCGTCGCTGAACACGATATGCGCTTTGCCGAGCGGATCAACGCTGATATTGTAGCCGTTGCCTGACGTGTTGCCGGGGGTGGCGAGCCGCACCAAATGGCTATCCCAACCGCCCGCCGGGGTCCACTCGCGGTAATACACATCGTTCACCCCGCTAGCCGGGTCCACCTGGATCCAGATCACCCGCAGGCCGCCGAACGGATCAGCCGCCCAGCGCCCGCGATACGCCTGGCCGGGCAGCGGAGCGATGTCGGTCACGTCGCCCCAAGTGCCGTTGCTATACATCCGCACGAGCAAGTCGGTCGTCCCCCGGCTGAACCAGGACACCATCACGACATTATCTTTGCTCACGCCGATATTGAAGTCGGCGGCATCCGAGAGATTGCCGGGCACATCAATCGGACTCGACCAGTTGCCCGTGTCATCCTTGAAAGCAAAGCGCGCGCCGACCGTGTTGCGCCCCCACAGTGCATACACCCGCCCGGCGGGGGTCACTTGCAGATCGGTGACTTTGTAGGGAGCAGCGTTGCTGGTGCCGCTATTGGGGATGGGTTGCGCGGTCCAGGCGCTGCCGCCGCTGCCGGGGTTTTTCAAGCCATAGTGGATTTCGGCGCTGCCGTCGCCGAAGCCATAGAACCAGGTGCCCCAAATCTTGCCGTTGGGCGCGTGGCGTGGCACCGCATTGCCTAACCCGGAGGTATTGGTGTCAAGAGTGACTGTATTAAAGTCGCCGTTAAGCGAACTATTCTGGTTGGCAACGACGGATTGGCCGAACAAGGCCAGGATGTTCACACTACCGTCGTTCGATGCAGCGATGCGCCCGGTGCCGGTATTATCCTCAGAGGCGCGTTTGGGGGCCGGCAGGGTGACATTGGGGGCCGAACGAGGCGCGGCGGCGCTAGGCTCCGGCGGGGCCGGCTTGGCCGCCGTCGCCGCCGCCAGGATGCAGCCCGCCGCCAACATGAGCAGGGTCAGGGTCCGTTTCATCGTCGTGGGTCTCCTCCCTTAGCGTCCGGCGGCGCTGACGCGCACATTGTCGAAGCGGGCGTGACTGTCGGCCCAGGCAAACAGCCCGACCGCGCCGCCCTGCAACGCGCTATCTTGCACATCAAACAGGGGCTCACCGTCCACCCACACCTGCTGCCGCCCGGCCACGCTGCGGACGCGCGCTGTCTGCCAGACATTGGGGGTGTAGCCGGGATAGACCGCGACCGGCGCTTGGGCCAACAGCGTGACCCGCCCGGCCTGCACCCGTTCCAGCGCGGCTTTGGCGGCCGGGTTGGGCAGGTTGTAATAGAGTTGCAGGCGATAGAAATTGCTGCCCTGCACATTCCAGACCAAGCCGGTGCCTTCCCCGCTGCGCGGCAGGATGTTGGCCTCGAAGTAGAAAGCGGTCGGCGGCGCGGGGCGGGCGACGAAATAGGCTTCGTCGAGCGGGGTATCCAGATTGACATCGCCGCGCATCTCAATGGCCCCGTCTTGCACCAGCCAAACCCCCGGCTGTTCACTCGTGGGCAGCACCGAGGGCTGCCAGTCCGCCGTGCTGCCGGCATTGAAATCGCTGCTGAACAGCACAGCACCGGGAGCCGCCTGCAACCCCGGCGCGGCCGCCGGCGGTTGCGGCTTGGCCGGCGCACCAGCGGGCCGCCAATCGCCGTTCACCGTCACCACCGTGGCCGGCAGCACGATGATACCGCCCGCCGCGGCCGGGGTGCGCGCCGACGAGCCGCCCCACACGCCGGCAAACGTGACCGCAATTGCCGCAGCCACGGTGGCAATCTGCCATCTTTTCATGCGATGCTCCTCTCAGGGATAGCCCGCGTAGGATAGAAGACGGCCCGCGGGAGCCATGCGCCCAGTAGCAGTCCATAGCGTTGCGTACAGCGAGGGTTTGTCCTGTCCCCAAGATTATAGCACTGGCCTAGCGGTTATGTCAATAAGCAAGCACGGACAGGATGCGGCTCCTCTTTTTGCGTGGCGCGCCGTGCAACCCGTCGTTACGCAGGAGTCTACGGCTCCTCGGCCGCCGTGGCATAGATCGACAGGTCAATGATCTTGGAGCCTTGCCCGCGCGTGGCGCTGTTGCTCGGCTTGAAGGTGCCGTCGCTGTAGCCACTGATCACCCCTTTGGCAAACGCCGTTTCCACGAACGGGAAGAACGTGGAACCGACCGGCACATCGGAGAAAGTCGCCGTGGTCGGATTCTGCTGGGTCCAGCCGCGCCCCAACGTCACCATCTTGGCAATCTGCCCGCGCGTCACCACGTTAGCCGGGCGGAACGTGCCGTCACTATAGCCGCTGATGATGCCGCGATTGAACGCGGTTTCGATAAAGGAATAGAAGGTGCTACCGACGGCGACATCGTTGAAATGTGGCCCGCCCGCCGTGTTAAGCGGCAAGCCGAAGGCCAGCACCAGCACTTTGGCGACCTGACCGCGCGTGATGGTGGCGCTGGGGCGGAAGGTGCAATCGCTGTAGCCGCTGATCGCCCCTTTGCTGACTAGGTCGGTCACAAAGGGGTGGAAGGTGCTGCCGGGCGGCACGTCGCTGAACACGCCCGTCGTGCAGGGGGTGGGCGTGGCGGTCGGCGTGGCGCTGGCGACCGGGGTGGGCGTAGCCAACGGGCCGAGGTCGGCATAGGTGTAATAATTGGCGAACGCACCGCCGGCATTGCTGTTGAACGTCAGGTGGATCGTATTGCGCCCATTCACCGGGTTGGCATCCACATCGGGGTTGCGGCTGTTGGCCTGGAGAAAGCCGCCGGTGCCCGAATCGATCCGTTGCGGCGCGCTGAATGTCGTGCCCGCACCGGATAGGTAATAGCTTTGTTGGATGCCGGCGATGGCGCTGTCGTCGCTGAACACGATATGCGCCGTACCCAGCGGATCAACGCTGATATTGTAGCCGTTGCTCGCCGTGTTGCCGGGGGTGGCGAGCCGCACCACGTTAGGATTCCAACCGCCGGCTGGGGTCCACTCGCGGTAATAGACATCGCTGCTGCTGCTGGCCGGGTCCACCTGCATCCAGATGACCCGCAGGCCACCGGCGGAGTCGGCGGCCCAGAGGCCACGGTAGGCTTGCCCGCCGGCGGGCGCAATATTGGTGACTGCGCCCCAACTGCCCGCGCTGTACATCTGCACCAGCAAGCCACCGCTGCTGCGGTCAAAGCCGGACACCGCCACCACGTTATCACTGCTCACACCGAGGTTGTAATCCGCCACGTTGCTCAAGCCGCCCGGCACATCCACCGGCGCAGACCACGCGCCCGCTTCCTCGCGGAAAGCAAAGCGTGCGCCGACCGTGTTGCGTGCCCATAGCGCATAGACCCGCCCCGCCGAGGTCACTTGCAGATCGGTAACTTTATAGGGGGCCGTGGCCCCCGTGCCGCTATTAGGAATGGTTTGCACGGTCCAGGCGCTGCCGCCACTGCCGGGGTTCTTCAGGCCATTATGGATCTCGGCGCTGCCGTCGCTGAAGCCATAGAACCATGCGCCCCAAATCTTGCCGCTGGGCGCATGGTGCGCGACCGCGTTACCCAGCCCGGAATCGCCGCTGTCAAGCGTCACCGTGTTGAAATCGCCGTACAGCGCCGTATTTTGCTCCGCCGTGAGCGCGGTGCCGAAAAAGGCCAGGATGTTTACGCTGCCGTCGTTTGACGCGGCAATGCGCCCGGTGCCGGCATTGTCCGCCGACGCTTTTTTGGGCGGCAAGAGGGTCGCCTGGGGGGCCAAGCGGGTTGCCCCGGCCTGTGAGCCGGCCGGCGACAGCTCCAGCGCCGCCATAGCGCCCGCCAGCAGGGCGAGCAGGATGAGGGTCCGTTTCATCGCAGGGAATCTCCTCCCATAACGGCCGGCGGCCGCAAGCCATGCGCCCATCTATAGTCGCTAACGGTGGGTACAGCGCGGGTGTGGGCCTATCCCCCCGATTATAGCACCGGGGCAGCCGGGGGGTCAATAGGCCACCCGCACGTAACGGGGCAGTCGTTGGCTGTCGGATCACAGGGCGAGCTACAGGGTAGGCGTGCCCGGCGTGCGCCGGCAGTTCGCACCGGCGGCTCCACGCGCGCAGACCGTGCCCGCATACGAAGCGCATACCCGGATGGGGACACCGCTGGGAGCGCCTGCGGCTGGGGCGGTCGAAGGCTGCGGACCGCAGGCCAAGCGGCGGATTCAGGCAACGCTACTCGGGTATTCCTACTATAGTAATTCAGATAATGATCTGGAGGTTTATGAACGAGGAGTTTGCACCCCCAGGTGCAAACGACGTGCTGCCTGCGGAGTTCGCACCTAGGGGTGCAAACTCCGCAGTTGCTGGACCGGGCGCTGCTCCTCGGTGGCAATTTGCGCGTTCAAGCAGTTCAGATCCCGTGCAAACTCCGCAGTTGCTGGACCTGTCGCTGCTCCCGATCATTATCTGAATGTAACTATTCAGCCTACCGGGTCGTTGAACAGCGCGAAAACTATAGGAGGGT
>JALYUO010000488.1 GCA_030853735.1 Chloroflexota bacterium | reverse complement strand
CTGCTCAATATGCCACTCGCAATAGCCGATCAAATCGTCTGCCGCCCGGCCCTCACCGGCCACTGCCGCCGGATCGCCGCCGGCGGCACGGATCGCCGCGGCCAAGCTGATGCCGTCTGCGTCACAGAGATCAAGATAAGCCGGATCGAAGCGGCCCGCGAACGCTTTGCTGCCCAGGTAGGCCGTGCCGAATCGCAAGCCCTCTTCGTCGCTGAAAGCCGGCACCTCCAGCGCGAACGGCAAGCGCACGCCGCGCGCCGCGAGATCCTCCACCGCCGCCAGCGCCAGCAACACGCCCAGTGGTCCATCGAACGCGCCCGCGTCGCGCACCGTGTCGAGGTGCGACCCCAGCAGCAACGTGCGCGCGGGCGTGTGGTTGGCGGCGTAGCGGCCAATCAGGTTGCCCAGCGTGTCGCGGCGCACGGTCATGCCCGCCGCCTGCATCCAGCCGGCCACCAGCGCCATCGCTCGGTCGAGCGCCGGGGTCAGGCAGCGCCGTGTCAGGCGGTCTGCTTCCTCGCTGATCGCGGCCAGGGTGGCGATCCGCGCCATGATGCGATCCGCTGCCGCCGTTTCAGGTGCGTCCACGCCTCAACTCCCCCGATAGGTGCTGTAAGCCCATGGTGATACCAACAACGGCACATGGTAATGCCCCGCTGCGCTCAGGCCAAAGCGCACCGGCACCTGGTCCAGAAACGGCGGATCGGTCGCCGCTACACCCCGCTCGGCAAAATACGCGCCGACGGCAAACACCAACTCATAGACCCCCACTACCGGCGTGTCATCGGTCAGCAATGGCTGATCGAGCCGCCCATCCGCGTTGGTCTGCCCGCGCATGATCAGGTGCCGTGTGTCGCCGGCCAAGCGCCAGAGTTCGACCGTCAGCCCCGCCGCCGGGCAGCCATGTGCCGTGTCCAGGACGTGCGTCGTCAGCCGCCCACTCATGCGTCCACCTCCCCCCGCGTCAGGATCAGGCTGATTGCCCCGTAGGGCGGGCGCGGATCGCAGTAGACCTTCACCTGGGGATCGGTCTCCGACACGGCGGCGGTGTCCCAAAGCCGGTTTTGCGCGGCGAACGACACTGCAGCCAGTTGCGGGAAGCGCGCCAGGATGCGCTGCCCCATCTCATAGACCAGATGCTGAATAGACAGGCTGACAAACTCGTGGAACACCACGCCGACCAGATCGCGCACCTGCTCCGCCGCCACATAGCGTCCGTGATCCGCCGCCGGCAAATCGTCTACCGCGCCGTAGCGCCAAGTGACATCCAGGTAGATGAACAGGGGGCGGTCCACCCGCTCCGGCAGCGTGGTGAAGCCGTCGCGCACAAAGCTGGTGAACTGGCTGCCGGTCAGCTTAATCAATTGCAGCCCCAACACCCCGCACTCGTGCCCGCTCACCAACACCTGATCGCCCGCGCGCGTGAAGTCGAGCGCCGCGTAGGCGTAGTCGTCATGGCTCCGGCTGAACAGCTTATCACTAGGAGCAAACACCCCCGCCCCATGCGGCACCGCCAGCGCCGCGAACGGCTGCTCCCGCCCACTCAGCCGTAGTTCTAACATTTGGGGATATGTCGCTAGGAACTGCCGCCCCAAGAAATCGAGGAAGCCCTCCAGCGTCGCCCCGCCATAGGCCAACGCCTGTTGCAGCACAAAGTTCTTCATCGAGTCGGTGGCGACGACATTGGAGTTGTCGCCTTGCGTGTAGGCGGGCAAAAAGTTGTCGCCCAGCACCTCCACGTCCACCTCCAGCGCGAACAGCGTGTTGGCCCGCCCGCTGAACGCCGACTCCGGGATGGTGGTCAGCCCCGTCAAGGGCGCAGCATAGGTGCGGTAGAGCGTCACTTGGCGCTTGCCGTAGCGAATCGTGGCTTGCATACTGTCTCCTTACCGACATGGGCGCGTCTTTGCTGGGTAGGGGAGCGTGATCCTCCTCCTATTATATGCGCCGGCCTGCGGCTGCGCCAGTCTGCCGCCGCGCATAACTGTTCAGTTAGTATTGGTGGAGCGGAGGCAAGCTGTCAGTTGTAGTCGCGCCCGGCTGTGCGCCGTCCTTGTTGCCGATCAGCGACTCTACTGCCCGACTGTAAACTATAGTAATTCAGATAATGATCTGGAGCTTAAGTTAAGAGGAGTTTGCACCCCCAGGTGCAAACGACGCGCCGCCCTCGGAGTTCGCACCTGGGGGTGCAAACTCCTCAGTTGGTGGGGCCACCCGCTTCTCCAAGTCATTATCTGAATTACTATAGATCCTACCACATAGGCACTACGGGCCAGAACTAATAGCACGGTCGCACCGCTTGCCAACAAGGACGGCGCACAGCCGGGCGCGACTACCCTCTAGCCTGCCGTATGATCCGCCCACTGGTCCAGACTGAACACTCCCAACCGACAAAGCCACGACTCAACAGAGCGAACTATGCTATAATAAGGCGCTACGGCAACGGCGGGCCAAGCGGTCGCCGTTGATCGCACACGCAGCACCCCACACAACCCGCGACAGACCCCACTTTAGCAAGGAGATCGGTACTCATGCAACGCAAATGGATGTTCGTCTTGTTGGTCCTCGCCGGCCTAGTCCTCGGCGGGCTGCTCGGCGCAAGCGCCCCCGCCCAGGCGCAACTACCGCAGCCGGGCGTGAGCGCGCCACTCAACCAAGCAGCCTTGCCCGACGGCACCCGCAAACTGCCGCCGCCCGCCGGCAGCAGCAAGCCGGTGCCCGCCGACCCCAGCTACCAACCGCTCGTCTGCGCGGCCCCGGTGGTCAACGTCAGCCAGACCAGCGGCAACCAGTCGGAGAGCTTTGTCGTCATCAATCGCACCAACCCGGCCAACCTTGTGGCGTTCTCCAACGCCACCGGCAACGATATTTTCCGTGCCTATTCCTTCAACAGCGGCGCGACCTGGACGCACGGCACGGTGGCAACCGGCGCAGCCTGCTGCGACGCACAAGCCGCCTTTGACAGCTTCGGCAACCTGTTCGTCGTCTACATCAACGCGGGGGTCAACCAGATCAACGTGATCCTCAGCACCGACGGCGGCGTGACCTTCGGCGCGCCGCTCACGGTCGGCACCGGCAGCGTGGACCAACCCTCGATTGCCGTCGGCAACGGCAGCGTCTGGGTAGATTGGAACTCCAGCGGCAACATGATGGCACGCGGCGCGCCCGTCACCGGTCTGGGCACGTTCGGGCCGTTTAACGCGGTGCAGACGATCCCCGGTGGGACCGGCAGCTTCGGCGGCATCACCGTCGGCCCCGGCCCCAACGGCGGCAAGGTCATGCTCACCTACCAGAACCCCACCGGCGGGCAAGGCCCCGCCACCATCTTTGTGAATGTGGATGCCGACGGGCTGGGCGCGGGCGGCTTCGGGCCGGCCATCACCGCGACCAGTACCAATGTGGGCGGCTTCGATTTCATTCCGGCGCAATCCGGTCGCTCCATTGATTCCGAAGCGGGCCTCGTTTGGGATGCCACCGGCGGGCCGTTCAATGGGCGCGCCTATCTGGTGTACACCGAGGAGCCGGTGGACGAGAGTAACGACACCGAAATCTATCTCCGCACTTCCACCAATGACGGCGCGACCTGGAGCGCCCCGGTGCGCGTGAACGACGATCCGCTCGGCCCCATCCGCAGCCAGTTCCTGCCCTACATCACGCTGGACCGCACCACCGGCACGGTCGCGCTGGGCTGGCACGACGCGCGCAACGACAACGGCGTGCCGGGTAGCGGCGGCACCAACACCACGCCCAACGACGACGCAGAGTATTACGCCACCTACAGCACCAACGGCGGCGTGAGCTTTGCCCCCAACACCCGCCTCAGTGGCGGCTTCTCGAACGCCGCCGCCGCCGGCAACGGCGTGGACTACGGCGATTACGTAGGCCAGGATGCCTACGGCGGTAAGTTTGTCGCGGTCTGGGCCGACAACGCCAATTGCGACGGCACCAATGCCAACGGCACCCTCAGCGCCTTCGATCTCTATTTCAACAGCCTCACCCTGCCGCCCATCGGCACGCCCACACCCACCGCCACCGGCACCCTGCCGACCGCGACGCGCACCAGTACCGCGACGCAGACGGCGACCGCGACGGGCACGGCTACGGCCACGGCGACCCCCAACCCCTGCCTCGTCTACGCGATCACCACGGGCACCGGCACTATCGTACCGGGCACCACCGACATCGGCAACGCCTGTGACGACTGCACGACCACCATCATGCTGCCCTTCCCCGTCAGCCTCTATGGGCAGACCTACACCACGGCTGCCGTCAGTTCCAACGGCCAACTCGACTTTGGCGCACCCGACATCGGCTACCTCAACAGCTGCTTGCCCGATACCACCACCACCTACGCCATCTTCCCCTACTGGGACGATCAGCGCACCGATGTGGGCACCGGCGTGGGCATTTTCACCGTGCAGGTGGGCAACACTTTCTACATCGAGTGGCGCACGACGCTGTTCTCCGGCGGCACAGCGGAGAACTATGAAGTCGTGCTGACGCAAGGCAGCCCCAACTTCCAGATCGTCTACGGGCCGACCATCACCGACACGGCCAGCGAGACCATCGGCGTGCAAGATGCCGGTCTCAACCCGTTCACCCAGTACAAGTGCAACACGGCCAGTCCGCCGATCACCGCCGGGCTGCAACTCAACTTCAGCGTGAACTGCGCCACGGCCACGGCCACCACCACGCTCCCGACCAGCACCGCGACGCACACCAGCACCGCCGGCCCCACCAGCACAGTGACGGTGACCCAGACCGGCGTGGCGGGCACAGCGACCCAAACGGCCACCAGCGTCCTGCCGACGATCACCCTCACCGTGTTGCCCGCCAGCGCGACCGCCTCGGCAACGGGTGCCGTCAGTACGGCCACCCAAACTAGCGTATCGGCCACGGGCACCCAAACCACGGTGCCCGTGACCACCAGCACGGCCACCAGCGTAGCGGGCAGCACCAGCACTGCGACGAATGTAGTGGTAAACACTGCAACCGTGACCGACACGCCACCTAGCGGTAGTCCGACCGCAACCTCTACGGCGTGCCCGTTGCCGTTCAGCGATGTGCCCGTCGAGTACTATGCTTACGGCTACATCAAGTGGGCCTACTGTCACGGCATCATCAGTGGTTACAGCGACGGCACGTTCCGCCCGGAGAACCCAACCAGTCGCGGCCAAGTCGCCAAGATGATTGTGCTGGCGGCCGGCTTCCCGCTCGTCAATCCGGCCACGCCGACCTTCAGTGATGTGCCGGCAGGTTCGATCTTCTACATGGTCATCGAAACCGCTGTCGCGCACGGCTTCATCAGCGGCTACAACGACGGCACCTATCGGCCCAGTCTGCCCGTCACGCGCGCCCAACTCGCCAAGATGGTCGTGTTGGCGCGTAGCTACCCACTCGTGACCCCGGCCACGCCCAGCTTCAGCGATGTGCCGCCCGGCTTCTGGGCCTACGCCTATATCGAAACCGCCCGCGCCCACCAAATCGTCGGCGGCTATGACGACGGCACCTATCGCCCTAACGCCAACACCACCCGCGCCCAGTTCACCAAGTTCCTCTACCAAGCATACGGAGTGCCCAGCGTGCCGAGCCGCTAGTCGGTAGCCGACATAAAAGGGCGGCAGTAGCGAGTAATCGCCACTGCCGCCCTTTCCCAATTTAGCACGCATTATGCAAAACGTACTTCCGTCATATTCCGCATTCCGCATTCCGCATTCCGCATTACCCCAGCATCCGCGCCAAGAACTGTCCCGTATGGCTGGCCGCCACCCGCGCCACCGCCTCCGGCGTGCCTTCGGCTACGATCCCGCCCCCACCGTCGCCGCCTTCGGGACCGAGATCGATCAGCCAGTCGGCGGTCTTGATCACATCGAGATTGTGTTCGATCACCAGGATCGAGTTGCCCGCATCGGTCAGCCGCTGCAACACCTCCAGCAACCGTTGCACATCGCCGAAATGCAGTCCGGTCGTCGGCTCATCCAGGATATAGATCGTCTTGCCCGTCGCCCGCCGCGAGAGTTCCGTCGCCAACTTCACCCGTTGCGCCTCGCCGCCCGACAGCGTGGTGGCCGGCTGCCCCAGGTGGATATAGCCCAGCCCCACATCGTTCAGCGTCGCCAACTTGTTGCGGATGGCCGGGATGTTCTCGAAGAAGCCCAGCGCCTCCTCCACCGTCATGTTCAACACATCGGCAATCGTCTTGCCCTTATAGCGGATCTCCAATGCTTCACGGTTGTAGCGTTGCCCGTGGCACACTTCGCACGGCACATAGACGGCGGGCAAGAACTGCATCTCGATCTCGATAATGCCCTCGCCCCGGCAGGCTTCGCAGCGCCCGCCCTTGACGTTGAACGAAAAGCGCGCGCTAGTATAGCCGCGCAGTTTGGCTTCCGGCACCTTCGCAAACGTCTCGCGAATGGCCGTGAACATTCCCGTATACGTGGCCGGGTTGGAGCGCGGCGTGCGGCCAATCGGCGACTGGTCAATCTCGATCACCTTGTCCAGGTGCTCGATCCCCAGCACCTGCCCATGCTGCCCCGCCCGCTCTTTGGCGCGGTTCAGCTTGCGCGCCAGTTCACGGTACAAGATGTCCGTCACCAACGTAGACTTGCCGGAGCCGGAGACCCCCGTCACGCAGACAAACATCCCCAAGGGGAAACGCACCGTCAGGTGCTTCAGGTTGTTCGCGGTCGCATCGCGCACCTCCAAGAACGCCCCATTGCCCGCCCGCCGCTTGGCCGGCACCGCGATCTTGTCTATGCCCGCCAAATAGCGCCCCGTGGCCGAGTGCGGATCGGCGGCCACTTGCGCCGGCGTGCCCTGCGCCACGATGCGCCCGCCGTGTTCGCCCGCGCCGGGGCCGATGTCCACGATCCAGTCGGCCACGCGCATCGTCTCTTCGTCGTGTTCCACCACCAGCAGCGTGTTGCCCAGGTCGCGCAGCCGCAGCAGCGTCTTGATCAGCCGCGCATTATCGCGCTGGTGCAGCCCAATGGACGGCTCATCCAGGATATAGATGACCCCCATCAGGCTCGACCCGATCTGCGTCGCCAGCCGGATGCGCTGCGCCTCGCCGCCCGCCAACGTCGCCGCCGTGCGGTCAATGGTCAGGTATTCCAAGCCCACATCTTTCAGGAAGCCCAAGCGCGCGCGGATCTCTTTCAGGATCTGCACCGCGATGATCGTCTCGCGCTCGCTCAGGATCGGGTGCCCGTTGCGGCCCGGCGCGGCGGGGTCGTCGGCCAGCAGCATCGCCCAGTCCAGCGCCTTGCGGACCGAGAGCTGCGTCACATCCACAATGTTGCGGTCGCCCACCGTCACGCCCAGGCTCTCCGGCTTGAGGCGCTTGCCGCCGCAGGTCGGGCAGGGCCGATTGCTCATATAGTTTTCGAGTTCGCCGCGCACGCCGTCCGACGTACTTTCGCGGTGCCGTCGCTTGATCCAGGGGATCACGCCCTCAAACGTCGTATCATAGATCCGCGTCTGGCCCGCCGAAGTCTTGTGCTTCACATGGACCGTCTTGTTGCCGGTGCCTTGCACGATCAACTCGCGCTGCTTGGCCGTCAGATCCTTCCACGGCGTGGTCATGGTGAAGCCGTTCGCATCGGCCAGGGCTTCCAGCAGTTCCAGGTAATACCCTTCGCCCGCCAGGATCGAGCGCGACCACACGCCCAGCGCGCCGTCGGCCAGACTCAACTCCGCATCGCTCACCACCAAGTCCGGGTCCGGGTCGAGCATCGTGCCCAGGCCGGTACAGGTCGGGCACGCGCCGTGCGGGCTGTTGAACGAAAACGTGCGCGGCTCAATCGCCCCCAGACTGATACCGCACACCGCGCAGGCCGCGTGTTCCGAATACATCGCTTCCTCGCCGCCTTGCACCGCCACGCGCACCGTGCCCTCGCCCAGCTTCAACGCCGACTCGATGCTGTCGGCCAGCCGGCTGCGGTCGGGGTCGGCGGACTCCACATGGAACGTGCTGCCCGGCACCGCCGGCCCCGCGCCCACTGCCGCTAACGCCGCCTGCGGAGCCGCCGCCTTGATCACCAGCCGATCCACCACCACTTCAACCGTGTGCATCTTATAGCGGTCCAACTCCGGCACCGCGTCCAAGTCATACACCGTGCCGTCCACCCGCGCCCGCACATAGCCCGCCTTGCGGATGTCCTCAAACACCTTGGTATGCTCGCCCTTGCGGTCCTTGATGATCGGGGCCAGCACCATGATCCGCGACCCCGCCGGCAACGCCTGCACCGTGTCTACGATCTGCGTGGCCGACTGCGGCTGGATCTCGCGCCCACAGTTGGGGCAATGCGGGTGCCCCACCCGCGCGAACAGCAGCCGCAAATAGTCGTAAATCTCGGTGATCGTGCCCACCGTCGAGCGCGGGTTGCGGCTGGCCCCCTTCTGGTCAATCGAAATCGCCGGCGACAGCCCCTCAATCGTATCCACATCCGGCTTATCCATCTGGCCCAGGAACTGCCGCGCATAGGCCGACAGCGACTCCACATAGCGCCGCTGCCCCTCCGCATAGATCGTGTCAAACGCCAGCGACGACTTGCCCGACCCCGACAGCCCCGTGATCACCACCAGCTTATCGCGCGGCAACTCGACATCAATATTCTTCAGATTATGGGCCCGCGCCCCGCGCACAACAATCTTGTCTGACACAGCTCACGTCTCCAACAAAAGGGCCGGCCCCCAGGCCCGGCCCATCCTACACACGAACGAGTGTTCTATAATTATAGCAGAGGTCCGTAGCCGAGTCAATGAGTCCCCCGACCGAGATTCCGCCTTGCCCCACCGCCAAGTATACCATAAAGCTAACGGCTGACCGGATCTCTGCCGGGGCAAAGCGGCAACAACAAGCCCCGGCGATCCATGACGAATCACCGGGGCAGCCACATCGGCGCGGAGAAGCCTAAATCAGCGCCAGCAGATCGCTGAAGTCGCCCGGTTGCAGCTTCTGAAACTCTTTTTGCGGCACTTTGAGATAGCGCCAGGGGGTGCCGGTGAGCGCGGTCGCGTTTTCGCACCAGAGCGTGGCGGCGCGATCTTTGTGGACCACTTCCACCGTCTCTGCGCCTTTGGTTTCGATCAGCCAATGCGTGCCGTCGTCGGTCACGGCGACGAAGTCGGGGCGGTAGTAGCGCATATTCGCGCCGGGATCAATATAATCAATGACGAAGCCGAAGGGGTCGGGCAGCTTGGCGAAGGCCCGCACATCGGGCGCATCGTCGAGGAAGCGGGCGAAGTCGCGCTCCAACTCGTTTTCGCTGGGCACCAAGTTTAGCACGCAATGCTTGGCCGCATAGGTGGTGGGTCGCGAGAACGGAAACGGCGGACATTCCGACAGCATCCGCGCCGGCGTGACCAGGGTCGGCGCGGCCGCTTCCACCAGCACGTCTTTCAACGCGCTCTCAAACACCTTCGGCACCACATAGAGCGCCACTTTGCTGCCCATCGCTTTCAGGATGTCCGGCTGTTCCAGGTCTACCGCTTGGCCGAACGCTTTGCCGGCGAAAAAAGCGCGAATCTGCGGCACGAGCGCCGCGAATTGTGACGGCAGTTTGAGGTTGGTCGCGATCACTTTGGCGTAGAAGCCGATAATTTCACCGGAGGTTTGCGGATCAGGAATGGTGTATTGCCGTTCGACCATTTTCTCCAGCGTCAGGATGTCGAACCCTTCATAGGTGAAAGATTGCGCGCTGCGGTCGCCCGGTTTGAGCGGCAACGGCTGGGGCAAGGGGAAGGTTTGCACATCCAGCGCGGCGATCTCCTCGGCCAGCGTGTGCTTGCGAAGCAGGGCCGGGGTGAGGATCGGCAGGCCGATGTCATACGCGCTCTTTTCGGCCACCGGCGCAATTGTCTGGATCTGGAGCTTGTCTTTGCCGACCTCGAAGGTGTCTAGTTTCAGGTTCTCGATCCGCTCCAGGTCTTCGACAAAGCTGATAAAGGTCTTGTTGCCGATCACATCTACCCGTTCGGTGTAGCCGCCGCCGTCGCCCCGGAACATCAAGCGCAAACCACGGCCAATCGTCTGTTCCGGCAGGATGTTGGCCTTCGAGGTATAGGGTCGCAGGCCGACGATCACCGTCACGTTTTGCACGTCCCAGCCTTCGCGCAACATCAGCACCGACACAATCGCGTTGACCGACGACCCGGCTTCGTCTACTTCGCGGGCCACTTTGCGCGCCGCTTCCAGATCGCCTTTGGTAATATCGCCACTGCTGTTGGTGTGGATCACCAGCAGGCGGTCGCCGCCAAAGTCGCTGGGATACTTGGTGCGAAGCCAGTCGCCCACATCGTCGGCCTCATCGGTGCTGTTCATCATCACAAACAGGATCGGCTTTTTTGCCAACGGCGCTAACTGCTCCTGGTACTCTTGCCAGCGATTTACCCCGGCTACCAGGAAGCCCTGGTAGCGGATGCTGGCGATGTCGGACGGCGCTTCGGCGATGGAGGCCACGCCTTTGACCGGGCGTTTGACGATGTTATCGAAGATGGCCTGTTTGAGCGGATAATCAAACACCACCCAGGGGAACAGGCCGCCCTTTTGGAAGCGCGGCGTGGCTGAAAAATCCAGCTGGGCCGCGATGGGCCGCTGGGCGTGCAGGCTGCGGATCACCCCGTTCCATTCGCTGCCTTCCTCGTGCGTGTGGTGCGCTTCGTCGTTGATCACCAGCAACGGACCGGGCCGGCTGGTGATCCGCTCACGGAAGTCGGCCCCCTCTTGTAGCTGGGCCGGGGGCTTCGGCCCCAGCACCGCCGTCAGTGCGTCGGGTTCCCCACCATCGCCCGCCGCCTTGACATAGAGCTGCTGAATATTGGTCAGGAACAGCATCCCATCGGCGGGCACCCGCCCACCGTCACCGCGCAACACACAATCCAGCTCCCAAAATGGTTTCAGGGTCGGCGGGATCACCGGGTCGAAGCGGAAAATCTTGCCGCCCGCGAAATCGCTCCGCAGCCGCTCAAACACAATGATGTTGGGCGCGATCAGCAAAAAGGTCTTGGCATAGAGCGTATCGTCTTCACGCGCCGCATTGAGGTATTGCCAGGCCACGGCCAGCGCCATCACTTTGGTCTTGCCCGATCCGGTCGCCATTTTGACGGCATAGCGGGCGAAATCGTCGTATTGCGGCAACGGCAACTTGCTGTCGTGGGCATAGTGTTCGAGCAGCGCGGCGCGGCTGCGAATGGCGGCCACTTCCCACAGATAGATCAGCGTTTCGATGGCCTCGCGCTGAAAGGGGTGGTAGGCAAACGGGCGGCGAGTGGGCAGCAGGTGGTCGCGCTTAAACCAGTGGGCCAGCAACTCGCGCGTGGTGTCCGTCGCCTCTTTGTAGCCGCCCGTGCGCCACGCTTCCACGGCCAGCCGCACCGCAGGGACGCAGGCAGCCGTGGTCATACCCATCTGATCGCCGAAACTGGTCTGTTTCACCTGGGCCGGGGTGGTATGAGTACGCGGCATAGAACGGAGCCTTCCTGACAAGCGCGCAGCCTGTCTTACTGGATGGAGCGGCGAATCGATGGTCCCAGTGTAGCTATGGCGGCGAACCCGCGAAAGCGGAAAACAGGGCATTTCTCCGGTCTAGCACGTTCTGCCCGGCTCCCCGCCCATTCGTGTATTCGTGGCCCCATGCGTGGCCGGTCGGTCGCCCCACCGCAGCGGCCGGGCCCGCCCAAGCCAACTCCGGCCAAGCACGTTCTGCCCGGCTCCCCGCCCATTCGTGTATTCGTGGCCCCATTCGTGGCCGGTCGGTCGCCCCACCGCAGCGGCCCAGCCCACCCAAGCCAACTCCGGCCAAGCACGTTCTGCCCACCACCCCCACATTCGTGTATTCGTGGCCCCATTCGTGGCCGGTCGGCATTCCAAGGTGCCATCCCCCGACCCCCGACCCCCGACCCCCGACCCCTACCCCACCGTCACCTGCACGCTCTTCGTCGTGTCGTTGCCCAGGATGTCAATCACTTTGATCAGGATCGTATAGGGGCCGGGCGCGGCGTAGCTGTTGGCCGCGCTGAGGGCCAGCTTGGGCTGCTTTTTGCTCCGATACGCTTGCCACTGATTATGGAACGTGTCGCCCCGGTAGTCCCAATCCACCGCCCAATAATCAATCAGTTGGCTCCAATGGGTGATCGCGCCCTGCACGCTCGCCGGCACATCGTCGGGCGGCACCACAAAGTCGGTCAGCGCGATCCGCACCTGCCGCCCCGCCACCGCGACCTCCGTCGCCAGCGCCGCCAACTCGAAAAAGCGGATGTCGCCTTGCTCCACCGCCTTCTTTTCCAGCACCTCGCGCGGGATGCGCTTAAAGTTCAGCCCCACATTGGCCGTCGCCGTCGCCTGCTTGCCCATCTCGTTGACCTCGAACGCAAAGTCCCAGCCCAACACGTCCACCTCGTTCACTGTCGCGCCGCTGCCCTTGCCCACCGTCTTCCAGAACTCCTGCGTGATCGCCGTCAGGTCGCCCGCCAGCACCGGCGCGTCTACCGAGCCGACATGGACCATGCGCCCGGCCCGCACCCCATGCAGCCAGGTATAGCCGTCTAGCGACTCCGCGCCGTAGAGTTGCAAGATGAAGCGCCGGTAGGCGGCCTGGGCGGCGGCGGCTTTGGCCGTGTCGCCGCCGAACTCCGCCGCCTGCCACGCCTGCCGCTCATATTTGCCCAGGTTTTGCACCACAAACGGTCGCACATCGGGCAGCGCCAGCAACCGCTTGCGCGCCGTGTGGATGGCAAAGCGCCCCAGGTCGCAGGTGATCCAGCGCCGCCCCAACCGCTCGGCCACCGCCGCCGTGGTGCCGCTCCCGCAAAAGCAGTCCAGCACCAAGTCGCCGGGGTTCGAGGATGTGTTGATAATACGCTCCAACAGGTTTTCGTTTTTTTGCGTAGCGTATCCAGTTTTTTCGCCGCTAAAGCTCATTATTTGAATGGATGGTAAATCAACCCACACGTCATCTATAGGTTTGCCTTTAGTTTTCCCATCATCTTCAGCGATAAGATTGCCTTCGGCATCTTCATTCAAAATCTGAACTTCCCGAGCTTCCCTACGCCCATAGCCTTCTGCGTGAGGAATATACAGCTTGTTAAATGTAAATCTCTCTGCTTTTTTGTAATACAAAATCGTATCGTGATTACGTGCCCAGTTGAGTGCTTTTGCTTTATAGCCCGATATCCAACCTATACGCCAAATAATTTCTCTTACGAATCCATCAGGAAACACTTCATCTAAAAGTGCTTTTACGTAGTGGGCTACATGAGCATCTAAGTGTACATACAAACTGCCGTCATCCGCTAACAAATCATGAAGTAACACGGCAGTTTCGTAGAACCATTGCAAATAGCTGTCGAGTCCTCGACCCCAAGTGTCCCGGTATGCCTTCTGCTCAATAACGCTCGGCTCTTTGACGAAACTCGTTCCCGACTTTCCTTTTGTATCAGGCGCATTAGGCAGGGTTGCGGTGTACGAGAAATCTGCCCCGGTGGCGAACGGCGGGTCAATATAGATCAGGTTGACCTTGCCCGCGAACTCCGGCAGCAGCGACGGCAGCACATAGCGTTTGTCGCCCCAGATCAGCCGGTTACGCCAGTCGCCCGTCTGCCCCCGCCCCCACAGGTCCAGCATCAGGTTGCGCGTCTGCGCCGACTCGTTCACCGTCTCCACATCCTGAAACGGCAGCGCCAGCCGCACCGGCCCGCAGCGCTGCCCGTTCTTATCGTACTTGCCATCCCAAATCAATTCGGTCATAGCTGCCTTTCGGGGGTCTGTGGGCCGTGGGCCGTGGGCGGTGGTCTGTGAGTGTAGGGCTACTCTACCACAGCCTAGCGGCGTGCGTCAACCGCCGGCGGCAGCAGAAATCTTGTCCCATTGAGCGCCGCGCAGAATCGGTCGGGGTGCCTGTCTCGCCCCACCGCAAGCGTACGCTGCCCACCGCGCCGCGCCCACCGTATACACGATCACCCGGCAGCGGATTCTGCGCGGCGCTCAATGCGACAACCCCCTACATGATCCTGTCATTCTGAGCGCAGCGCAGAATCCGCTGCCTCAGCAGAGGGGCGACCCCTCGCACACTGTGGACCTCTACGGGCAGGTCGGTACATACCGCAGCGGATTCTTCACTGCGTTCAATGGGACAATCCCCTAGATGATCCTGTCATTCTGAGCGCAGCGAAGAATCCGCTGCCTCAGCAGAGGGGCGACCCCTCGCACACCGTAGACCCCTACGGGCAGGTCGGTACATACCGCAGCGGATTCTGCACTGCGTTCAATGGGACAACCCCCTACATGATCCTGTCATTCTGAGCGCAGCGAAGAATCCGCTGACCGACGTATCAGTCCACCAAGCGCACCGACCCCGCCCGCCCTACCCCGGCAGAGCCCCAGCGTCACCCCACCCCAACGGATTCTGCGCCCCACCCCATCTCCAGCCCGCACAGGCGGGCTTCGTAGCGGTAGCGGTGAGTTCCAGTCGCCCCGGCTCCTTACCGCCGACTGCCGGCCTAATCCAGGCCGCGTTCGCGGGCATAGAGCGCCGCCTGGGTGCGCCCCGCGAAGCCGAGTTTTTGCAAGATGCTGCTGACA
>JALYUO010000482.1 GCA_030853735.1 Chloroflexota bacterium | reverse complement strand
GCCGGCGATGAGGTGCAGGAGATCCAGGCGGCGATCAGCGGCACGCTGGGCTTTGTGACCAGCGAAATCGAGGCTGGGCAGCCGTTCAGCGTGGCCTTGCGCGATGCCCAGACGCGCGGCTATACCGAGCCGGACCCGCGCGACGACCTAGGCGGCACCGATGCGCGGCGCAAGGCGCTGATCCTGGCCCGCAAGCTGGGGATGCGCGGCAACATGAGCGATATCAGCGTGGAAAGCCTCGTGCCGCCGGGTCTGGAAAGCGTGCCGCTGGCTCAGTTCTGGGACGGGCTACGCGACGTAGATGCCCAATATGCCGCCCGCGTGGCCGCCGCACACGCTGCTGGGCAAGTGTTGCGCTTCCTAGCCCTAGTCAGTCGCGATCAGGCACAGGTGGGTCTGCAAGCGGTGCCGCGTGGTGGGCTGGCCGGCGGTCTAAACGGCACCGAGAGCCTGTTCGTCTTTAAGACGCGGCGCTATGGCGACCAGCCGTTGGCCGTGCGCGGGCGCGGCGCGGGGGCCGAGATCACCGCCGCCGGGGTATTGGCCGATATTCTGGCGATCACGCCCAGCCGGACGGCACGGGCGTTGGCCGGTGGGGGAGGCGCGAGCGGGCGATGAGGGCGAAGCCGGCGCTGCTGTTGCAACTGGGCCTGGGCCGCGTGGGCCGGGCGCTGGTCGCGCACTATCTGGCGCACGGCGACCGCTATCCCGCCCTGCGCTATGTGGGGGTGGGCGATAGCAGCGGCCTGTGGCTGATGCCGGACGGCTGGGATGCCGCAGCGTTGGGCGATGCGGCGACGTTCAAGGGCAGCGGGATGCCGCTGACGCGCTGGCATCCCGACAGCACCCGCGCCGAAGCGGTGCCCGCGCCCGATGCTTATGCGCCCGACCTGCTGTGGCGGCTGGACGAACTGGGCGTGCGGCGGGCGATTGTGGTGGATGCCACGCCGCCGGGCAGCGACACCACGCCGTTGCTGATCGAACTGCACCGCGCGGGCTACGATGTGGTCTTGGCGAACCGTGCGCCGTTGGCCGGGTCGCAACGGGATTACGACGCGCTGACCAAAGCCGGCAAAGGGCGGGTGCGCGCTAATGCCGCGCTGGGCGCGGCGCTGCCGTTGGCGGATGCGCTGCGCCACCAATGCGGTGGTGAGCCGATCCAGACCATAGTTGCAGCGTTAGATCCCGCGCTCAATTGGATCGTGGCAGCGGTGCAAGACGGAGTACGCTTCAGCGCGGCGGTGGAGGAAGCCGGGCGGCGCGACCTGTTGCACCGCGATTGGTGCGAAGACCTGAGCGGAGCCACGAGCGCGCGGCTGGCGCTGCTATTGGCCCGCCTGAGCGGATACAAGGGAGAACCGGAGGCGGTCTGCCGTGAGGCGTTGCTGCCCTTCGGCTGGGAGGGGCAAGCGGCGGGCGCGGCCTGGGCGCGGCTGGGTGAACTCGACAGCGTGCTGGCTGAACAGGTTTGGCTGGCGGGGGAGCGGGGTCAGGTGTTGCGCTATCTCGCCCAGGCCGCGCCCGGCCGGGTGAGCGCCGGGTTGGAAGCCCTGTCGGCCGGCGGCCCTTTCGGGCGGTTAGAAGCGGATAGCAGCCTGACCGCGCTCTATCGCGCCGGTGATGCGCGCCCCACGCTGCTAGGTGGCCCCAGCGCCACGGCAGCCACGACAGCGGCGGCGATTTTCGCCGATGTGGTGAGTTTATTATAGCGGGCAAGCATGGGATCACAGTTGTGCGGCCTGTAGGGTTTTATAAAAGGAGAACACACAGATGGCAAGCGATGAGAAGTTCAAGGAGTACGCGCACCCTGATATCTTAGTGTCAACCGAATGGTTGGCCGATCACTTGGAGGACAAGGGGCTGCGGATTATCGAGTGCGACGAAGATGTGCTGCTCTATGAGCAGGGCCACATCCCCGGCGCGATCAAAGTGGACTGGTTTACCGAACTGAACGATGCGACGCGGCGCGACTATCTGGACCGTGAGCATTTCGCGGCGCTGCTGTCGGCCAAAGGCATCAGCAACGGCGATACGCTGATCTTCTACGGCGACAAAAATAACTGGTGGGCCACCTATTCGTTCTGGGTGTTCCAACTGTTCGGCCACACAAAGGCCAAGCTGCTCGACGGCGGGCGGGCCAAATGGCTGGCCGAAAGCCGCCCGTTGAGCCATGAGACCCCCGCTTACCCGGCCACCGAGTACAAGGCACCGGAGCGCAACGATGGGCAGATCCGGGCCTTCCGCGACGAAGTGCGCGACCTGCTGGACAAGGACGGCAAGGCGCTCAAGTCGGGCCAGGGGCTGGTAGATGTGCGCTCCAACGACGAGTACACCGGCAAATTGCTGCACATGGCGAACTACCCGCAAGAGGGCGCGTTGCGCGGCGGCCATATCCCTGGCGCGGCCAACATCCCGTGGGCGCAAGCGGCCCAGGAAGACGGCACGTTCAAGCCCGCCGCCGCCCTGCGCGCCCTCTACGAAGGCAAAGGCATCACCGACGACAAAGACGTAGTGACCTACTGCCGTATCGGTGAGCGCAGCAGCCACACCTGGTTTGTCCTCAAATACCTGCTGGGCTACAAGCACGTCCGCAACTACGACGGCTCCTGGACCGAGTGGGGCAACTTGGTGGGCGCACCTATCGAACGCTGAGTGTTTAGTGCTGAGTGTTTAGTGTTTAGTTCTGAGTTTCGCTACTCAGGCGATGTATAGTCATTTAGCTAATGATCTGGAGAAGCGGGTTGCCCGGCCAACTGAGGAGTTTGCACCCCCAGGTGCGAACTCCGAGGGCGGCGCGTCGTTCGCACCTGGGGGTGCGACCTCCTCTTTCTTAATTTCTAGATCATTAGCTGAATGACTATAGCGTGTCGGGTACTGCTGGGTGGAGGCAATCCGCAGGCAGTACCCGGTACACTACGCCGGGCAACATTGGAGGATCCCTTATGATTATTGTGCTGCGCGCGGGAGCCGCCCCGGCCGAGGTTGAGGGCGTGCTGGCCCATGTGCGGGCGCTGGGTTTCCGCCCACATCTATCGCAGGGCGAAGAGCGCACGGTGATCGGGGTGATCGGCGATGAACGCGGGGTCGATCCCGATGAACTGACTTGGTTGCCCGGCGTGGAAAAAGTGGTGCCGATCCTAGCCCCCTACAAACTTGCCAGCCGCGATTTTCAGTCCACTCCGACGGTGATCACGCTGGACAACGGCGTGCAGATCGGTGGCCCCAGCGTGGTCCTGATGGCCGGGCCGTGTTCGGTGGAGAGCCGCACGCAGACGTTCGATGTGGCCGAGGCATTGCACGGGCTGGGTGTGCGCGTGCTGCGCGGGGGCGCGTTCAAGCCGCGCACCTCGCCCTATGCCTTCCAGGGGCTGGGCGAACCGGCGCTGCAAATCCTGGCCGAGGTGCGTGCAGCCCTGGGCATGGCGATTGTCACCGAGGTGATGGGGCCGGACGAGGTAGAGTTGGTCGGCCAGTATGCTGATGTGTTGCAGGTGGGCGCACGCAATATGCAGAACTACCGTCTGCTCGAAGCGGTGGGGCGGCAGGCGCGACCCGTGTTGCTGAAACGCTCGCCCAGCGCCACCACCGAAGAATGGCTCCTGGCCGCCGAGTACATCCTGGCGCAAGGCAACCCGCAGGTGATGCTATGTGAGCGCGGCATCCGCAGCTACGATCCGCAACTCCGCAACACCTTTGACCTGAACGTGGTGCCGTTGCTCAAACTGCTGACCCACCTGCCGGTGATTGCCGACCCCAGCCACGGCACTGGGCGGCGGGACTTGGTGGGGCCGATGAGCCGGGCCGCCGTTGCCGCCGGGGCCGACGGCTTGATCATCGAGGTCCATGCCCACCCCGAAACGGCCCTATCCGATGGCGCACAATCGTTACGGCCTAGTGATCTGGCGGCCCTCTTGCCCAGCCTCGGCCAAGCGGCGGCCGCCGCCGGTCGCCAGATGGCCGAAAATCCGCCGGTGCTGGTCGCCGCCACCCCGTAGCCGGCCCAATACGGACCGATCCAGGAGAGAACGCTCATGACAACGCAACACGATGCGCCGCCAACCGCAGACGGCATCAGACCTTCTGAGCAACCGTCAACTCAACACTCAACACTCAACACTCAACACTTCGCCACCGTTGCTGTCCATGCGGGCGAGCGGCTGGGTGGGCCGTCCATTGTCCCGACCACGACCCCGATCTATGCCAGCAGCACCTTCCTGGGCGCAGACGCGGCGGCTTTGGATGGCGTGTTGGGCGGCACACAAAAGGGATATGTCTACGCCCGCTACGCCAACCCTACCGTAGTCGCGCTGGAAGCGGCGTTGACGGCCCTCGAAGGCGGCGCGGCGACGGCGGCGTTTGGGTCGGGCATGGCGGCCTTGCACGCGGCGCTGTTGCTGGTGGAAATGCAGCCCGGTGAGGTGGTACTGGCGGCGCGCGATCTCTATGGGGCCAGCCACGCGCTGCTCAACACGCTGTTCGCGCCCAACGGCATCCTACCGCGCTTCGTGGATTGCAACGATGCGGCGGCCTACAGGGCCGCGTTGCAAGAGGAGCCACGCCCGCGCGCCGTGCTGGTCGAGCCGATCAGCAATCCGCTCATCCGTGTGCTGGATATGGCGAATATTATTGAGCAAGCCCATGCGGTCGGCGCGCTGGTGATCGTGGACAACACATTCGCCACGCCCTACCTCTATCAGCCCCTGGCCGCCGGAGCCGACATCGTGATGCACAGCGCCACCAAATATTTCGGCGGGCATGGCGATGCGCTGGGTGGCAGCGTCACGGTGCGTGACCCGGCACGCGAGGGGACGTTGCGGAGCCTGAGCAAGCTGCTGGGCGCGGTCCTCAGCCCGTTTGAGGCGCATCTGGTCCATCGCGGGCTGAAGACGCTGGCCCTGCGCCTGGAACGGCAGTGCGCCAACGCGCTGACAGTGGCGCAGTGGCTGGCCGGCCATCCGGCAGTGGCAGCGGTCCACTACCCTGGCCTCACGGACCACGCCGGCCACGCCGTGGCTACGCAGCAGTTCCGGCCCGGCGCTTATGGCGGGATGCTGGCCTTCGAGATCCGCGACACCGACCGCGCCGCAATGTTCCGCTTCCTGGACCGCCTACGCTTGCTGATCCCGGCCACCACGCTGGGCGATGTCTACAGCGAGGTGTCCTATCCGATTATGTCAAGCCACCGTGACTGGTCGCCCGCCCTGCGCCGCCGCGCCGGCATCAGCGACGGCTTGCTGCGCCTCTCCGTCGGCATCGAGGCGGCAGAGGACATTATTGGCGATTTGGATCAGGCGTTGCGTGGGGGCGGAATGACGAGTTCTGAGTTCTGAGTTCTGAGTTCTGAATTAACGACGGTTGCAGTAGCGATGCCAGCATCGTCGTCATTCCGCAATCCGCATTCCGCATTCCGCATTTCGCAAAGGAGTAAGCATGAGTGTAGAAATCACAGCAGAACACGAGGGGGCCATCCGGCAGCATGGCGAGGCGGGGTTCCCGAACGAGATTTGCGGCGTGTTGCTGGGGCGGGAACACGCGGGGCACAAGACGGTCGTGGAACTGCTGCCGATTGAGAACCAGTTTGAGTCGGACGAGCAGTACCACCGCTTCTTGATCACGCCGACCGATATGCTGCGCGCTGAACGCCTGGCACGGGGTAAGGGGTTGAGTGTGGTCGGCTTCTACCATTCGCACCCCGAAGCCGAGGCAATTGCGTCGGCCTATGATAGAGATCACGCTTGGCCCTGGTACTCGTATATTATTGTGTCGGTCAAAGCCCGCGCCGCCGACGAACTACGGTCCTGGACCCTGCGCGATGACCGCTCGGCGTTTGATGAAGAAACGGTCACGGTGGGCGGGGGTCAGGGGTCAGGGGGCAGGGGCCAGTCGGCGGTCGTCAGTGAAACGTGAAGCGTATTGCGTATTGCGTATTGCGTAACAGATAAGAAA
>JALYUO010000476.1 GCA_030853735.1 Chloroflexota bacterium | reverse complement strand
CCAGGTTGATGCGACGAAGTGGGCAATAGGCAATAGCGGACTCTGGCTACTCGGTGGCCTGCTCTATTGGGGCATCTATCAGGGATTAGATGGGTTCCTGACCACAGCTGGGAGCCTGAGTGCGAACATGGTAATCGGCCCGGCACAAGACGGAGCCTATATCTGGCGAGCTGTCATTATTGGCTGGGTAGTGGTTGGTGGATTGATAGGCATCGTCACCGGTCTGCTGCTAATTCGTAGAAGCACGCACCAACAAAAATAGATCCCCTTCCTCTGTGCGAAAAAGGGTTGGAGGATCAGGACAATTGCAGCTAGATTGGTGGAGGTGCGACCGGATCTGCTAACGATACTACATGATCTGTGTTAAAATATAACCAAGCGAGTGGCAGTAGAGGGAAAGGAGCCAGCTAGTGCAGACAAAAACCCGTGCCACAGTTCAGGACTTGTACCATGTACCGGAAAATGGTAAAGCTGAGTTAGTGAATGGAGAATTGGTGCCGATGAGTCCCACAGGCATTGATCCGACCTATGCTGCCGGCGAAGTGTTCGTGTCGCTGCGCGCGCATAGCCGCGAGACTAAGACCGGGCGCGCTGTACCGGATAACGCCGGCTTCCTAGCCAACTTACCCCAACGCCAATCCTTCAGCCCAGATGCAGCGTACTATCCTAGTACCCCACGCGGCATGGAGTTCTTCCGTGACGCGCCTAGTTTCGCGGTCGAAGTGCGAAGCAGTGGCGACTATGGCCCGGCGGCCGAGCGCGCCATGGCGGCCAAGCGCGCTGACTATTTTGCTGCCGGCACCCTGGTGGTCTGGGATGTAGATTTGCTCAGTTCGGATGTGGTACAAGTATACCGCGCTGACGCACCCGATCAGCCCACCATCTACCAGCGCGACGAGAGGGCCGAGGCGGAACCCGCCGTCCCTGGCTGGTCCATGCCCGTAGATGATCTCTTCCCGCCCGACTGGTAAGCCTTCGCCTGCATGGTCTTCTCCCCCTTCCTTCGTAGGGAAGGGGGCTGGGGGGGTTAGGTCCGTCGCCACTCCGCATTCGGCAGAAAAGTAGGCTGCCTTACGGTGCTGGGTGGTCCTTTGCCGTATAATAGACCTACAGCACGTAATGGCTGCGGGGCGTGATTGACATTCAGCCCGCAATCCGGTATTATCTATGGTAGAAACAGACGAATCTGCAGCAGACGACACGAGGAGAACACGCACATGGCAATTGATATGCAAACTGAAGGGCTGACCGACATTCTGACGCAGGGCGACAGCGAGATGATCGCGATGAGTCCGGTGGCGACCGCTCAACTGCAAACCCTGCTCTCGCAGCAAGACAATCCTGAGCTGGCGCTGCGCGTCTTTGTCTATCCGGGCGGCTGCTCTGGGATGTCCTACGGCATGGCCTTCGAGGATGAATTTGCCGAAGACGACACCATCTTCAGCCAGAACGGCCTGCGCTTAGTCGTAGACGAAAGCAGCGCGCACTATCTCAAGGGCGCGCAGATTGACTACGAAGACAGCCTGATGGGCGGCGGCTTCCGCATCTTCAACCCGAACGCGGTGCGCTCCTGCGGCTGCGGCCACTCCTTCGATACGGGCGAAGATGCCGGCAACGCCCGCGCTTGCGGCTGTCACTAGGCATTAGGTGTCAGGTATCAGGCAGCAGGCATCCGGTGTTTTGATGGCGCTTGATACACGAAGTTGAACAAGAAGGGTGTGTCCAACGGGGCACGCCCTTTCTGTTTGCGCCGCTACCCTGCCCACTACCCGTCACCTGATACCTGCTGCCTGATACCTGATACCTGATACCTGATACCTGATGCCTGCACAACATCTGACCCCCGGTTGGGCCGGGCGCGTGGCCTTGTGGACCCCGTTGGGGGTCTATGCTTTTGTCTATCCGTTCGGCATCGGTCTGCTGCTTTTTGGCTGGATGCCGCCCGGCGCGGGCTGGGTCGGTGGCGTGCTGCTGATAGCGCAAGGGCTGGGCATGGCGGCTTGGCTGGGGTTGAACGCCGGCCGCCGGGGCGTGGCGGCGGCGGTCGCGGTGGGCGGGGCGGCTTGGGCGCTGGAAGCGGTGGGCGTGACCACAGGGCTGCCGTTTGGCCGCTATAACTACAGCGCCGCGTTAGGCGCGTGGCTCGGCCCGGTGCCGGCGGCGATTCCTTTTGCGTGGATCGCTAGTGTGGCGGCGGCCTGGGGCGTGGCGCACCGGCTGCTCCCGGCCGGCCGCACGGCGGCGGTGATCGGGCTGGCGGCGGCGCTGACCACCGCACAAGACGCGGTGCTGGAAACTATCGCTACGCGCGTGCAAGGCTACTGGACCTGGGCACCCAGCGCTGCACCGTACTATGGCGTACCGTGGGCCAATTTCGCCACCTGGGCGGTCGCCACCGCCATGTTGGCTGCCGCACTCGAAATCGTGGTGCGTCCGCCACCGGCACGGCTGCGCTATAGCGGGGTGCCGCTCCTGATCTACAGCATGAGCCTGGTCATGTTTGGCCTGCTCAATGGCGCGCAAGGTTTCGTGCTGCCTGCGTTGCTGGCCGGCGGGGTGCTGGCCGTCTTAGTCTGGAGACTACGCTAATGCCTAGCCCGCGTGTCCTCCGCTCCGGCTATCGGCTGTGTACGTTGGCGCTGCTGCTGTTGACCAGCGCCTGCCTAACGACAACCGAAGCCCCGCCCAGCCCGATCAGCGCGAGTGTCACGCCGCCGGCCGCCACCGTGACCGCGCTGCCCACCCGCCTGCCACCTACGCAAGCGCCTACCCAGATCTCCACCCGCCCAGCGACGGATACGCCGCCAGCCACCGCCACCACCGCAGCCACCCAATCCCCTGCGCCCACCGCACAACCACCCTCCCCCACGCCGGCCACCGACAGCAGCCTGCTCCGTGCGGCGCTGGCCGTGATGGGCGACGTGAGCAGCTATCACTATACCGCGACCATGCAGACCTACGACCTGGGCCGTCCCGTGCAAACTGCCGCCGAGGGAGACTACCACGCGCCCGGCGATCTACGCTGGGTGACGAGCGCCGGCGGCATCACGACCACCGCCATCGTCAGCGGCAATCTCTACACCGTCGCGGTGAGCAACGAAACCTGGACCACCCTGCCCGGCGCGGTCGGCGAACGCGCTCATCAATTGGCCTGGCAGAGCATTGCCCAGGCCCAAAACGTCACCGAAGTGAACCGCGACCCTATCACGACCATTGAGCCGACGGTCCATTTATCCTTCACGCTGCCGCTGAACGCACTACCACTGGACGCACGGCCCTGGAAGCTGGCCGAAGGCGATGTGTGGCTGGGCCTCACCGATAGGCGCGTCTACGCTTTCAAGTTGCACGCGCTGGAACCGAACACCGAAGTCACTCTGCGGATGTATCTGTCGGCGTTTGACCAGCCGGTGCAGATTACCCTACCCAGTGCCGGACCCGCGTTGGGTGCTCGGAATGGGCGGCTGCTCTACATCCGCCACACTACCGGCAGCGGGTCCGGCACGTTGCGTATCCGCGATCTGGCGACGGGCGGCGACACAGCCGTGCCGGACAGCGCGGGCAATATCGAAAGCGCAGCCTGGTCGCCCGACGGCGCAACCGTGCTCTACAGCGCGGCGGGCACCCTGTTCCAGCGCACAGCAGACGGGCGCGTGCTGAACTTGGGACGCGGCAGCGCGCCCGCCTGGTCGCCAGATGGGACGACTATCGCCTTTCTGCATGGGCGCGCCCCGGCGGCCGTTTGGCTGTCGGACCCGTTGCTCAACGCCCCGCAACGGCTCGGCGTATATGTTGCCCAGCAGCTTACTTACGCCCCCGACGGCAGCGCGCTGGTGATTAGCGGTTGGTCGCCCGCGCTGGATGCCAATACCGAGCTGCCCTATTTGTTCCATCTGGATGTGGCAAGTGGCGCAGTCCAGCCGTTGGAGCGCGGGGCGGGCGGCGCAACGTGGCCGCGCTTCGCCCCCGACGGCAGCCGCTTGGCCCTGGTCGTCGGCGGTCACCTGACCCTGGCCGACCCCGACGGCAGCGCGCCAACCCCGCTCGAAGCCAGCGGCAGCGACAGCGCGCCGGTCTGGAATCCCGACGGCAGCGCGCTCGTCTATGCCCACCGCGCCGGCCCCAGTACCCCCACCACCCTCTGGCTGCGTCCCGTAGACGGCGGCCCCGCCCAAACTCTGCCTGACAGTGCAGACAGCATCCCCTGCGATTGGCAATAAGCACGGCGGCAGGCGGACCTAACCCCCCGCCGGGAAGGGGGTGTCTATATAGCGATGACTAGCACAGCACGCCATCACATCGGGTTGGCCCCAACCCAACGTCGGTGTAAGCGGGGCAAGGTAAGTTGATGATAGTAGCCGCAACGGACCCAACCCGCACCCGTAAAAGTACCGCTGCGCTTGATGGAGGCGAAACTGCGCCTGATGCAGCGCCCTGCCGGCCGGTGGGTACGGAGCGTGGAGCCTGGACTAGCGCTGTATTACAATTAGGACTTTCGCTTCTGACGCGCGATTACAGCCTCATTCGCGCTTACGCTAGGCACGTCAAGCGAAAGTCCTAACAATAAGTAGTAGGACGAAAGTACCGCAACCCCGTGAAGTGGGAGCTTTGTTAGCTGAGGTAATCCCCGCAGCCGCATCCTGTCGGCACGCCTACCGCGCACACCCATCCTCAAATGCCTAAAGTTGCGGCTACTATAGAGCCTGTTATGCACTTTCAGTTATAAGCAAAAGAGCATAATAGATCAGCAAGCGCACAAAAGACCGAAACATAGATCGATCAACATCTTTGATAAGTACCCATAAACTATACTATGGGTTTTAG
>JALYUO010000462.1 GCA_030853735.1 Chloroflexota bacterium | reverse complement strand
CTGCTCACCCCGCCCGCCGCCGCGCCGCCACCGCTACCCGCGCCCGATCCCGGTCCGCCGGCCCAGCGCCAGGCGCAACTGGCCGCTATGGTGGCCGAAACACTCGCCGACTGGCGCGTGCAAGCGCAGCCATTCCGCTCGCGGGTGCCCGGCCTGGCCTGGCTCCGCACGCGCCTCAACAATCTCTGGACCCGCCCCTATCTGGACCCGATCCTGGCCCAGCAGATCGAGTACAATGCCACCCTCGCCCGCACCGTGCGCGAACTCGCCGCCCAGGTCAGTGGCCTGGAAGCCGCCCTGCTTGTGCGTACTGGTTTAGCCGCCGCGCAGGCGGGTGGGCGGGACGAAGTAGCGAGTGAAAAGTGAAAAGTAGCAAGTGAAAAGTAGCAAGTGGCAAGCGTAATTCAGAACTCAGAACTCAGAATTTCGTAGGAGGGTTACACTATGACTGAGATTCGCCGCTTTGGGCCGGAGATGGCCGCTCCCTTGCCGAACCCGCAGATCCGCGATGTGCAGGCGGTGGTCATTGCGCTGGGCCAATCCTTCCAAGACCGCATTGACGATCCTGTGTGGGTCGAACGCTATCAGGGCAACCCGCTGCTCCTGCACAACGAAGGGCTGATCGCCTGCCTGCACTTCGCCGCGCAAGCCGAGATTGACGAACATGACGCGCCCGACGACATCCTGTTCCTGATTATCACCGGCAGTGGCTGGGTGCGCGTCGGCGGGCCGGACGGCCTGCCGGTGGAGGTGCAGGCCGGCGATGCGGTGCGCTGGCCCGCCGGCATCCTGCACAAAGCCTGGACCACCGACTCGCCCATGCAGGCGATCACTGTCCACTATCCCATGCCGGCACCTGGACCAACTTAACATAACAGTATATACTGTGCCTTATGGATAATGCAGAACGCAGAACGCAGAACGCAGAACTCGCCGCAGGCGTAGATCCGGCGGCGGCCCTGGCCGACCTGCGCGCGCAAATCCAGGCCCGGCGCGCCCGACTCGGCAGCGATGCGGTGGACGGCGCGGCGGGCGGCGATTTCAGCCTGGGCCAACTGCGCCAGAGCGTAGACGAAGTGAACGACCTCTGGTTCGTCAGCGCCCACTTGCCCATCACTTGGCGCGTGCCCGGCCTCGGCACGGCGCTGGCCTACGCGCAAAAGGCGACCCGCGTCCTGCTACGCTGGTACATCAATCCCATCGTTGAGCAGCAAAATCGCTTCAACAGCGCCGTCGCCCGCGCTCTGGTCGAGACCACCGCCTATCAAGAACGCCTCACCCGCGAATGGCAACGCCTTGACGAGCGCGTGCTGGCCCTGGAACGGGTCGCCGGGGGCCAGGGGTCAGGGGTCAGGGGTCAGGGGTCAGTCGTCGGTCGTCGGTCGTCAGTCGCCGGTGATGAGGGATTAGAGGCTGTGGGTCAGGGGTCAACGGGCGCGGACGCAGCAACTGCGCCTGAACAACAGCCATGATCACCAATCCGCAATCCGCAATCCGCAATCCGCGATCCACCCAGCCCCTCCACATCGCCGTCTGCACCGCCCAGGTGCCCTTTGTGCAGGGCGGCAACGAAGTGCTGGTGGCCGGACTGATCGCCGCCTTGCGTGCGCGTGGGCATACCGTCGCCGAGATTGCCTTGCCCTTCAAGTGGTATCCGCGCGAGTCGCTGGTCGGCAGCGTACTGGCGTGGCGCATGATCGACATCCGCGAAGCGAACGGCGTGCCGGTGGACCTAGCGATCTGTACCAAGTTCCCCTCCTATGTGGTGCAGCACCCGCGCAAAGTGGTCTGGCTGGTCCACCAATACCGCCAAGCATACGACTGGTACGGCACGCCCCTCAGCGACCTGACCGCCACGCCCGCCGATGTGCGCTTTCGCCGCTGGCTAACCGCGCTTGACCGCACGACTATCGGTGAAGCGCAGGCCATCTACGCCATTTCGCGCAACGTCGCCGCCCGCCTGCAACGCTTCAACGGCCTGACCGCCACGCCGCTCTATCCGCCGTTGCGCCCCGGCTTCCACCCCGGCCCCATGGGGGACTATGTGCTGCACCTCAACCGGCTTGACGCGGCCAAGCGGGTAGACCTGTTGCTGCGTGCCGCCGCCCTGCTCCCACACGACATATCCCTACAGATTAAGATCGCGGGTGACGGGCCGGATCGGGCTGAGTTGGAGCGGTTGGCGGGGACGTTGCGCTTGGGTGCGCGCGTGCAGTTTCTGGGTCGTGTCTCCGATGCTATAGCGTTCGACCTCTACGCCGGCGCGCGTGCTGTCTACTACGCGCCGCTAGACGAGGACTACGGCTTCGCGACCGTCGAGGCGTTTGCTTCCGGCAAGCCGGTCATCACCACGAGCGATGCGGGCGGTGTGCTGGAGTTTGTCGAAGACGGCGTGACCGGCTGGGTCACCGCGCCTGACCCGGCCCGCGTCGCCGCCTCGCTGGCCCAGGCCGCCGCCGACCCGGCGCGCTGCGAACGCCTGGGT
>JALYUO010000459.1 GCA_030853735.1 Chloroflexota bacterium | reverse complement strand
CACCTGCGGACGCTGGAGGGCCATCGCGCCGGCGTGTATAGCGTGGCCTTCGCCCCCGATGGGGCGACGCTGGCGGTGGGCGCGGCGGGCAGCGGCAGCGGCAGCGTGACGCTCTGGCAGCCCCGTGACGGCGTGCGTGTGCGCGTGCGCGACGGCCATCTGGCTCCCGTGCGAAGCGTGGCCTTTAGCCCCGACGGGCAGATGCTGGCCTCCGGCAGTGAAGATGAGACGGTGCGGATCTGGAATGTGCGCGACGGCACGCCACGCGGCGTGTTGAGCGGTCACTCCGGTAGCGTCTGGAGCGTGGCCTTTGCCCCAGACGGCCTAATCCTGGCCGCCGCCGCCGATACAGCGGTCTGGCTGTGGCGGCTGGCGGACGGGCAGCGACTGCGGATCTTGGATCAGCACCGCTACCGCGTCAGTTGTCTGGCCTTTGCGCCCGACAGCCAAACGGTGGCCTCCGGTTCCTGGGACGGCTTGGCGCGCATCTGGCAGTTGAGCGACGGTAGCCTGCTCCGCACGCTGGGCAACCGACCCGGCCAGGTGAACACGCTGGCCTACGCGCCCGACGGCAGCACGCTGCTGGTGGGCACCAGCAACGGCACGCTGCAACTGTGGCGGATAAGCGACGGCGCGTGCCTGTTCAGCGTGGCGGCGCACATGAGCGAAGTCGAAAGCGTGGCCTTTGCGCCGTCCGGCGGCTATGTCGCGTCGGCGGCGGGCGACGGCACGATCCGCTTCTGGCGCACCCTAACCGGCGCGCCGTTAGCCCTGTTCGAGGGCCACACCGACAGCGTGGCGGGGCTGGCGTTCAGCGCCGACGGCGCGCTGTTGGCCTCCGGCAGCAACGACGGCACGACGCGCCTGTGGGATATGGCGGCGGGCCGGCCCCTGGTCGCGCTCCCCACCGCCGCGCGCAGCGTGGCCTTTACGCCCGCCGGCAGCCTGCTCGCCACAGCCACCGGCAACAGCGTGCTGCTCTGGGGTGTGCGCTGAGGACGGAGTTCGGAGTTCGGAGTTCGGAGTTAGTTTTGTGGAAGGTGACGGGCAGCAGTTCGTAACGCTGATGCGGGGCTGTAGGACCGCAATGAATTGCGGCCCTACAGCCCCTAATACGAAGCGCCGGCGGGCTAATCCTCCACTGGGATGTGCTGGGCGGCGCGGAGCGCAGGCGCAACGGGCGGCGGCACGGGGCGGGGCGGGCTGCCGGGATGGGCGGCGGCTCCGTGCAAGAACAGGTCGAGGGTGGTAGCGAGGTAGGTGGGCACGTCCCAGGTGCGGCTGTGCGGTTCTTGCAGGATTTCGCGGCGCAGCAACAGCCCGATCAGGCTGCCGATCAACGTCTGCACCACAAAGTCGGGGTCGGCGCGGCGGATGGTGCCGAGGTCCATTTGGCGGGCAAAATAGGCGCTTAACGGGCCCAGCACCCGATCCAGGAGCGCGGCACTGATCGCGGCGGTTAAATCGGGTGCCCGGTCGCTGTCGCGCAACACCAGGCGCATCAGGCGCACTTGCCCGCCTTCGTGCAGCACCGCCAGGAAGCCCTCGGCCAAGCGCGGCAAGACCACCGTGGGCGGCGCATCCCATAGCGCCGGCGGTAGGGCCAGGCTCACTGGAGTATCCAGATGGGTCAGCAAGACGGCGGCGAACAGATCGGCTTTGCTGGGGAAGAACCAGTAGAGCAAGGCTGAACTGACCCCGGCTTGCGTGGCAATGGCACGGATGGATGCGCCGCTATAGCCCCGTGCGAGGAAGACGGTTTCGGCGGCAACGAGAATGGCGACGCGCCGTTCGTCGGCGGGGCCGGGGCGACGACCCACTAGGGACGGGGCGTGCCGCGCCCGCTCTCCTCCGGCAACCCGGCCCCGGCCCAGGCCGCCATGCCGCCCAGCAGGTTGCCCACGCGGAAGCCTTCCTCCTGCAACAGCCCCGCCGCCATGGCGCTACGCTGCCCCAGGTGGCACACACAGACCCACTCGCGGCTGCGGTCCAGTTCGGTGAAGCGATCTTCCAAATCGCCCAACGGAATCCAATGCGCGCCGGCGATATGGCCGTCGTCCCACTCGTCCGGCTCACGCACATCGAGGATCGCGATCTCACCCGCCGCCAAGCGCCGTTGCACATCGGCGGCCCGGTAGAGCGGCGGCACGCTCGCGTTTGGTTGCCACATTGGTGTACCTCCTAGGGGTCAGGGGTCAGGGGTCAGGAGACGGTCGCCGCTCGCCGGTCGTCAGTCGGTGGTTGGCGGTCGTCAAGTCAGAACTCAGAACTCCGTCGTCATTCCGCATTCCGCATTCCGCGTTCCGCATTCCGCATTCCGCATTCAGAACTCCGTCGTCATTCCGCATTCCGCATTCCGCATTCCGCATTCCGCATTCCGCATTATGGTGACCAGACAGGGAACGTGTCGCCGTACTCGCCGGTGCCGCTGGTCAGAGGGGCAGGATTGGCCCCGTCGCGGCCGCTGACGTAGAGCCGGTAGCCACCTGCGCGCCCCGATGCGAAGACCAGATGCACATTGTCGGGTGCCCAAGAGGGATCGGTGTCGCCCGCTGGGGTTTCCGTCACGTTGGTCACACTGGTTGCGTCGCGCGGCATGACATAGATTTCGTTGTTCTGGCTCTGGGCCGTGCCGCTGCTGTCGGTGGAACGGTCGGAAAAGAAGGCGATCCATGCGCCATCGGGCGAAAGGACCGGCCCCAGGTCTTCATACGCGCCGGCGGTGAGGGCGCGCTGGCCGGAACCGTCGGGGCGGATCTCGCTGATATTAAACGTGGTGTTACCGGCAGCGCGCGCCAGGAACAGGATCGCCTGCCCATCGTGGGTCCACTGCGGGCGGGCCACATCGCCACCGATGTTGGTGATCTGCGCGGCAGGACCGCCGCCTAGAGGTGCCGTCCAGAGTTCGCGCTTGGCCGTGGCACTGCCGCCGGCAAAGACCAGGGTTTTGCCGTCCGGCGACCACGCGGGAAAGCCGGCCAGCGCGGGCTGGCCGGGCAACGCGGTCGCTGCGCCGCCGGCTACCGGCACGGTGTAGACCTGCGCCGCGCCGCTGCGGCTCGACTGGAAGGCCAGCGCCTTAGCGTCGGGCGACCAAGCGGGGCTGCTGTTGTCGCCGTCCTGTGGCTCCTGGGTCAGCACGCGATTCGCGCCGGGCGTGCCGTCGGGGTTCACCATCAGCACGCCGAGCGCCGTCTTGCCGCCCTGGTTCACGCCATAGGCGATTTGGCTGCCATCGGGCGACCAGACCGGGGGAATATCCAGCTGTTGCTTCGGCAACAACACCGTTTCGTGTTGCCCGTTCGCACCGATCAGCCAGAGTTCGCGGGTGCCGCTGCGGTCCGACAAGAAGGCGATGCGCCCCTGCACCGCCGGCAACGGGCGTGGCGTGGCGGTCGGGGGAGCCGGCGTAGGGGTGCCACCGAGACAGGCCGCCGGTAACAGCAGGAGGATGACAATAGGGATCAGGCGGGCGACGAGATGTGAGCAGGTTCGCATAAGGCAGAGTGTAGGCTCCTTCCATCGGGCAAGGGCGCGATCTCTGCCATTATACCGGCTTCACCAGCGGTTGTCCAAGCTGCTCCAGTTGGCCGGATCGCGTTATCGCCGGCGACGCGCACACCGCGCTCCTGCGCTCCCGCGACCGCTATCTGCACGCTATTGCAGCGAACTAGACGTGTCAGTATTTTGTGCAAGACCGTCAGCATTCGCAATTTGGCTTTCCTGCCAATGCTTATATGTTTGCTGCGTACCTTTGATTTTCCAGTAAGTACGTCCATTGTAAGAAGCGCCTACAAGGATCCTAATAGCGGTACTTGGACTAGAAAACGGTATATCTTCCGTTAAGATCCACAAATCAGGATTAGAACTATCAATTAGTTTGGCATCTTTCCTTAATTGTTCGCGCACTTCCTTATAAGTCTCACCCATTGATGGAGCTGCGGCTTTCCGAACCATAGAGCCTTTTAGCACGACAAATTCGCCCTGGACTTCCTGGGCTTCACCATGTACACCTACAGCGTTAATTTCAAAGATAGGCGATGCTGATAAAGAGGATGAACTTCCTGAATCTATAGCTACTTGTGTAGCTGAGTTAATAATCACAGAATGAGTAGGAACAGGAACAGCAAATGAGAAACCTAACACAGGCAGTAGTGTCTGAACCTGTGTTAAAAAGTACTCCATATCGGCGATATCTGGTTCCGGCATATAAACAGTGTCTGGCATTGTTCCGTTATGAATATTAGACCTATGAGCCTGATGAGCAATTTGGATCAGCCGACTTTCTAAATATCGCACATGAGCTTTAGTGAGATTTTCATCCTTGCTAATAACAACTACTGTTCGCTCCCAAAATTCTTTGCCATCATCTTTATTGTGTTGCATTAGACGCTCGAAAACATTGTCACTCTCTCCGATATAAACGCGTTCCTTCAGGGGACTATCTGGATCAGCGCCACTGAGTACGTAAATACCTGTACGTTGAGCCTCTTTACGCTTCGCGAGTTCAGCAAGCTGTGTACGTGGCGCAACCAGAACTTTGCCAGTCCAATTCATGATTTCCGCATTTAGGATGCCTTGAGGTGTCCCATCAATGAGGTAAATGCGAATTGTACGACCATTCATAGCCAAGACTCCATCTGCGTATAGTCAATAAATTAGTAACCACTACTAACAGAAATCGTCCTCCTCCACCGGGACGGCGGGCAGCGCAGGCAAGCCCAGGCGACGACGCAGATCGGCGAGGTAAGCGGGCGCAGCGGGGTCGGTTTCGCGCGGTGCCCAGGCGGCGAAGGTCTTGTCGGTGGCGGGGTCATACGGGCCTTGCTTGATCTCGTAGAACACGGTGCCCGACTCCAGCGCCAGCGCAGTGTGCCAGGCCCCCGGCGGCACCTCAATGCCGGGGACCGGGCCGCCGGGTTGCAGTTCGACGGCTTCCAGGATAGCCCCGTTGGGGTCGAAGCGCACCGCCAGCCCGCGCCCACGCAAGACCAGGAAAACTTCCACCTTCGGCGGCGCATCATGGGCATGGGGACCGATATAGCTGGCGGGTTCTACGGCGTTGATCATGCGCTGCACCGGCTCGTCCAGTTCGTGGTAGCGCAATAAGGTCCGGCGGCGCGGGCTGATCGCGGCGGTGGCGGCGGCCTGCACGGTCAACGCCTGGCTGATCGGGCGCAGGGCCAGCGGGTTGTCGCCGGGCAGGGGAATGCGGCTGCTCATGGCGCGACGGGCTTGCCGATCAGGATCAGGCGGTGGGTGTAGGTGTGATAGGGCCAGCAGGTGATCAGCGTCACGCGCTCGTCGGGCGTGGGGTCGGTATATTTGGCGTAGGCCAGTTGCTCGGTGCGGCTGAGACCCTGCTCCGGCACCTTATACATCTCGCTCACGCGGTAGCGGTGCGCCACGTTGTCGCTGGTGTAAATCGTGAACAGGTCGCCGACCTTGCCGAACTCCAAGTAGCGGAACACTTCGCCGTGCCAATTGTTGTGGCCGGCGAACACGCTGTTGCCCACCTGCCCCGGCTGGACGGTGCCGTAAAGCCAGCCGGCGGCATAATCGGCCACCTGCCACGCCCCGCCCTCCACATAGGTCGGCGTGATGCGCGTATCCACCCGCAGCGCCGGGCTGACGATGCGCGTGGCGACCACGGGCGCGGCTAACAGGCCCGGCTTTTGCGCGCCGTAGCGCCAGTCGTAGTAATGCCGCCCGACGTTGCCCATCTCGACCTGCCAAGCGGGGGTATTGCTGGGCGTATAAGCCAGCACGCGCCGCTCGAATGCCTGAATGAGCACATCGCGCACCTGCCCGCCGACCTGAGCGCGCACCCAATACGGTTCGCTGATCGGGTAGCCCAACGTGTAGAGCGGGTTCATCAAGGGCGCATTTTGCAGGGTACGCCCGTTGAGCGTCACGCCCTGCGCCAATTCGTATGTCCAGAAGATGTCAGGCACGTTGTGGCCGCTGGCCGCAATATAGGTGCCGAGCCGGGTGCCGGGTTGGGCCGCCAACGCCGCCGCCGTGCCGACCAAGCCGGATGCGTCGAGGGTTTCGGCCACATGGCTGCCGACGCGGTTGGCGGCCCGGTTGGTCGGCCCGACCAGCGAGGCGACGAGGCCCAGCGCGGCATAGCTCGGTGCGGGATTGGTCGCCACCGCATCGCCGACCACCGGCTGCGTGGAAGGCGGGTGGAGTTCGGTCTCGGTCGGCCCCACGGCCACCAGCCCAGAGATCAGCTCTTTGACCAGCAGACCATTGGTGACAAACCAGGGGCTGTTGCGATCCGCCGCCGGGTTCGCGACCTCCATGCGCGCTTTGTCGTAATATTCGACCACGCGGCTGCCACCCGGCGCGCCGGCAAACGGCTCGCTCACGCGCGCGAACGGGGCCGCCCCCCACAGCCAACTGCGCTGGGCGGTGCCGCCACGCACCAGTTGGTCGGTGCGCGCCCAGACACGGGCAAAGGCCGGGTCGCCGGCGGGCGCGGCGGGCGGCGCGGCGGGGGAGGCCCAGGTGGTAGCGGTGGGCAACAGCGCCGCCGTGAGGCCGGCAGCCAGGAGCAAAAAGCGACGCATGGGAAGGGTCTCTCTATGGGCTAAAGGGTCAGCGATTGGACTGATCCGGCGCAACAACGCGCCGAACACAGGAGATTATACCACATTCCCCCCGGCCGACGCGCCTATTTGCGCGACGCTGTGCTGGGCGTTACTGAGGCACCACCATTGAAAGAATCGCGCCGACGATGCTGACGATAATCGAACCGATCAGGGCACTGATGAAGCCGTCTACCGAGAAGCCGGGCACCACATAGGCGGCCAGCAAAAACATCAGCGCATTGATGATCAGCGAAATCAGCCCAAAGGTGAGGATGATCAGCGGAAAGGCCAACAGCTTCACCACGGGACGGATCACGGCGTTGACCAGCCCTAGCACCGCCGCGAAGATTGCCAGCGCGGTCAGATTATCAAAGTGGATACCGGGCACCAGCTTGGCCGCGACAAACACCGCGACGATTGCCACGATCCAGCGAATAATTAACCCCATGCGTTTAGTCCTCCGTGCGTAAAGCGTAAAATATAAAACGTGAAACGTATCAATCTTTATAAGCATAATCAGCGTAAGCCGGTAAGCCTATCTGCTTGGTATTACGCAATGCCGCCTACAACGTTACGTTTGACGCTGGTAACTATTCCACGTCAAGGCCGAGTTAGGGTGGGCGCAAGTGTAGGAGGGTGGCTCCGCCCTGCGACCGTGGTGGGCGATGCGGTACACACTGGATGCGGCACACAACAGGAGAAATCGCGGTCGGGCGACGGCCGCGGGGCGGAGCCACCCTCCTACAATTACGCCCTCCTCTATGCCGTCCTCGTAGCGCAATATCCCGGCCACAGGCGCGGGGCGGAGCCACCCTCCTACACTTGCGCCCACTCGCGCCTGATTCGGTCTTTACCCTGACGAGTTATTTACGTTTTACGCCTCACGCCCCGCTCAACGCATCCTTGATGCGCCCGAAGAAGCCCTTATCCTCGCTGCCGGGCATGGCGGTGACCTCGTCGCCGAAGGACTCGGCCAGTTGGGTCAGCAGGTCGCGTTGGTGGTCGGTGAGTTGGGTCGGCACTTGCAGCTTGACGCGCACCATGCCGTCGCCGCGCCCCGCGCCGCGTAGGTGCGGCACCCCCTGATCGCGCAGGCGGAACACCTTATCGTGCGGCGTACCGGGTGGGACACGCAGCGGCACGCTCCGCAGCGACTCACTGCTGGGCGTGACGACCGGCACGGTCAACTCCGCGCCCAGCGCGACCTGCGCGATGTTGAGCGGTAAGTCCATCCAGATGTCGCTGCCCTGACGGCGGAAGAACGGGTGCGGCTTGATCGAGAGTTCGATATACAGGTCGCCCGGCGGCGCGCCGTGCATCCCGATGTCGCCTTCGCCCGACAGCCGGATCTGCTGGTGTTCGTCTACGCCGGCGGGCACGCGCACCAACAACTGCTTGTTCTTGCGAATACGGCCCTCGCCCTTGCAGCGTTCACAGGGGTCGCTGATGATGCGGCCCTCGCCATGGCACCGTTCGCAAGGCATCAAGCTGACAAACTGACCGAAGATGGATTGCTGTATACGGCGCACTTCGCCGCTGCCCGCACAGACAAGGCAGGTGGTCGGCTGGCTGCCGGGCGCGCTGCCCACGCCGCCACACAGGTCGCAGGCTTCCAGGTGCGCGATCTCCAGCTCTTTGTCGGTGCCAAAGACCGCTTCCTCAAACTCCAACATCATGCGGAAGGCCAGGTGCGACCCCCGGCTGGGGGGAGCGGGGCGGGCCTGCCGCCCGGCGGCGACAAAGCTCTCGACAAAATCGGCCACCGAGGGTCCGCCGCCAAACGGGTTGTAAGCGTTGCCCGGTCCGCCCCCCGCGCCCGACACCGCCGCGTGGCCGAAGCGATCATACGAGGACCGCTTGCTGCTGTCGCCCAGCACCTCGTAGGCTTCGTTGATCTCCTTGAAGTGCGCTTCCGCCGTCGCCTCTTTATTGAGATCGGGGTGGTACTGGCGGGCCAGCTTGCGATAGGACCGGCGAATCTCCTCCTCGCTGGCGGCGCGGGCCACGCCCAGCACCTCGTAGTAATCGCGCTTCCGGGTACTCATCAGCCGCCTGCTTGCGCGGGTCCGCCATTGCCGCCCGCTTGGCCCTTACCGACCTTCACCATTGCCGGGCGCAACACGCGGTCGCGGTGCCGGTAGCCACGGGCAAACTCTTCCAGCACTACATCGGCCCCTTCGCCGCCTTCTTCGTAGGCCACGGCTTCATGCACGGTCGGGTCAAAAGGCTGGCCCACGGCATCTACTGGGGTCACGCCTTCGGTTTCCAGCAGGCTGTGGAACTTGCGTGCGATCATCCGCACACCCTCAACCCACGGTTCGCCCGTCGGGGCCAGTGTCAGCGCGCGGTCCAGATCATCTACGACCGGCAGCAGCTTTTTGAGCAGTTGGCCGGTGGCATAATGCTGCGACTCGGCGCGCTCGGCCTCGCTGCGGCGGCGAAAGTTGATAAAGGCCGCCCGCTCGCGCTGCAACAGGTCGAGATATTCGGCGGCTTTCGCGTCGGCGGGGCTTGGCGGCTCCGCCGATCCAGCCCCCTCACCGTTTGCACCGGCCACGCTTTCCACCACTTCACCCTCAGTATAGGTCGTATCCTTGTCCATTTTGCGAAAATACCTCCCCCAACGTTTGATCATCACGCATCAGTCCGCGGACTGACACCATAAATCTGATCGAGCACATTCGTCAACAGATCCGAAAGATAGCGCACGCTGGACACCGCCCGGCCGTAAGGCATACGGGTCGGGCCGATCACGCCGATCACCCCGTTGACCGTATCCGACAGGCCATAGCGGGCCAGCACCACGCTGCAATTTCGCATCTGGTCGCTGCCGTGTTCGTCGCCGATAATCACCTGCACACCCTCGCGGCCCTGCACCGCCGGCACCAGCGACAGCAAAATGGTGTCGCCTTCCAGCAGGTCCAGCATCCGCTTCAGGCGGTCGGTTTCGCGGAACTCCGGCTGGTCGATCAACTGCGACAAGCCCTCGCGGTAGAGGCGCGCGGCGGTCGGCTCTTCCAGCCGCCCCAACAGGCCGACTAGCGCCGTCCGCACGCGCACCAGCAGCGGCGGCAGGTCGGCGGGCAAGTCGAGCGCGCCCAGTTCGCCGACGGTCAGATTGTGGAAGCGGCGGTTGCCTTCGGCGGCCACAGCGCTCAACCCTTCCTGGTCCCAGGCTTCGTCGAAAGTGAGCAGTTGCTGCGTGAGCGCGCCGTCCTGGGCCACCAACACCAGCATCACGCGCGTCTCGGCCAAGCCCAGCAGTTGGAAATGCTTGAGGCGCGGCACAGTGGAGTGCGGCGGCGTGACTACGGCGGCGTTGCGGACCAGCCGCGCCAACAGCGAAGCGGCCAAATGGGTCGCCTCTTCTACATCGAGTTCGACTTGGTGGAACTGGTGGTCAATGGTGCGCTGTTCGGCCTGCGGCAGGGTCGCGGTGCCCATCAGGTGTTCGACAAAATAGCGGTAGCCTTTGTCCGAGGGAATGCGCCCGGCGCTGGTGTGCGGCTGCATAATATAGCCGGCACGCTCCAGCTCGGCCAGCGCGCTACGGATGGTGGCCGGGCTGACCGGCAGCTGCGGGCTGGCCGCCAGCCCATCGGAGGCTACCGGGCGCGCCGTCGCCACATATTGCTCGACCAACAGCCGCAGCACCGCCCGCTGTCGTTCGTTCAGTTCATCTACCATGGCCGATCCTCGCCCACATCGCTCCGTTACGTGCGCCCATCTCGCCTGCTACCTCTGTTATTATAACGGAAGCCACGCCAGTTTGGGCGTAAAATGGGCGATTAGCACTCTCCCATTGAGAGTGCTAATTACCTATAGAATACCACGTTGCCGCCGCCCCTGTCAAGACGAATGCGGATTGCGGATTGCGGATTGCGGATTGCGGAATACGGGTTGCGGAATGTAGCGGCGCTGCTTGCTGCGCCCGTGCAGGGGCTGGCGGAATGTAGCGGCGCTGCTTGCTGCGCTCGTGCGGGGATCGTAGCGGCGCTGCTTGCTGCGCTCATGGACGAGGGGCAGGCGAATCGGCTATAATGGGGACGATAGGGGGAACAGAGCATGGGGACGGAAATCTTTGGCGTTGGGTTGCCGGAAATGGTCATCATCGCGGTGGTGGCGCTGATCTTCTTGGGACCGGATCGGTTGCCCGAAGTGGCGCGCACGATGGGCGGCTGGGTGCGTCAGTTCCGGGATCTGACCAGCGAGGCCACCGGCGTGTGGCAAGAGACGCTCGGCGTGGGCGACACGATCCGCGAGTCTATCGGCCTGGACGGCATCACCACCTCGATCCGCGACTCGCTGCGGCTGGACGGCAGCAGCACGCGCACGCCCGCCACCCCGGCGGCCACCGCCATGCCGATCACCTACACGCCCGCCGACATTGCGCCGGCCAACCCGGCCTTCACCCCGCCGCCGCTCGACTACCCGGCCCCCTTCACCGAACCTGCACCGCCTCCAGTGCGTCCCACTGCGCCTGCTACCAGCGAGGTGCTGAACTATCCCGCGCCGCCTAGCCAGTAAGATTCCTAGTAGTCTGTCAACAGTAATTTGGCACGTTCGGTGGCGGCTGTAATAGCGCACGGCGTGCGCGGGACGTGCGTGGCAACCTGCCAAACTACCGTTGACAGACTACAAGACTAATCTGCGAAGCTTGACGGATGCGCTGAAGGATGGAGCAACAGCGATGGCTATCTTGACCCCTGCGGTGGTGAGACCAGGAACGATCTTCAAGTGGGGTCTACGCCTCAGCCTTGTGGGCTTCGCTTTACAAATCTGCGTGCTTCTTCTGGCTGTCGGCTTAGGGATCGCCAGCTTTATCCCGCTATTTCAAACTTGGGCCGCCGCGCGACAGACTGATGCAAATTCACTCTTGTTCTTGCAAGCATTCGCTCTGGGACTCTATCTCCCGCTCACGTTCACGAGAGAACTGCGCCGGCGGCTGTCCCAACGCAACGGACAAGGCTGGCTTGCCCGCCTGCCACGGATGAGCCGGGTACTCCTCGCTCTTGGCTTTGGCATCTTGCTGTTCAGTTTTTGGTTCATCCCCCAGTGGCCGAAGGACTTACTGCGGTCTGCTATTACCCCGGCGGATCAGACTGCATTTCAACTTGCCGCTAATCTACACTGGGTCCGCGTTGCGGTTATCAACGCGCTAGCCAATGGTCTTGTTTGGCTGGGATTCGGTTATCAGTGGCGATGGCTGGCCCAGCAGCGCCACGCAGGTCTTACCCCGCACCCCTAAACGTGGGTGGCCCACCAAACTACGCGCTAACCCCTCACGTTTCACGCGGCACGCCGAACAGCGCCCCCGCCGCCAGTGCCATGAACAGCGCCGCGAAGCCGAAGGCCCAACGGTTCGACCCCAAGCTGTCTACCAGCGACCCGGCCAGGAACGAGCCGAGCGGCTGCACCAGCGACCAGATCGCGGACCCCAGGCCGAGGAACTCGCCGGCGCGCTTCGGCGGCAGCAGGTCGGCCAGCAGCGGCACGGCCAACACGGTGGGGCAGGCGTTGCCCAGCCCAGCCAGCACCATCACCGGCAGCGCCGCGTCCACACTGCTCACGTTGGCGGCGGCCAACGCGGCCAGCGCAAACAGCGCCAGCCCGGCGTGCAGCACCCGCCGTTTGCCCACGCGGTCGGCCAGCAGCCCCACGCCGACCGTGCCGACTGCCGTACTCAGTACCAACACCAGGAACAGCCCACTAGCCGCGTTGGCGGTCAGGTGCAGCGTCTCGGTGCCATAGAGCGTGATAAACGGCGTGGCCCCGCCCGCCGCCAGCCAGTAGAGGCTCATCGCGCCGATATAGCGGTTCATCGGCCCAAACTGCCGCACATCCTGCCAGTAGGCGCGCAGGCGACCTAACCCCCCAACCCCCTTCCCTACGAAGGAAGGGGGAGCTAGATGACGATCTAATTCACCTACCTTTCTCCCTGCGAAGAGCGGGGGTGTTAGCCCTTCGGCGGCTTCGGAGACAAAGTCCTCATAAACGAGCGCACTTGCTTCCCCAGTGGCGCGGTCGGAGAGGGCGGTAGCAAAATCGTCACGCTCCCCTCCCTTCGTAGGGGAGGGGTTGGGGGTGAGGTCGCCTAGCTCCCCTCGCCCTTTAGGAGAGGGGTTGGGGGAGAGGTCGGCAGCATCCGCCGGTTCGCGCACCAGCAGAAAGGTCAGGCCGAACGTCAGCAGCAGCACAGCGGCGGTCGCGGCGAACACCCAGGCGCTGGCCGTCTCCCACCATTGCGCGGCCAGCAGGCTGACGATCACCGCGCCGACCAAGCCGGCCAGCGCCGTCATGCTGCCGACCTGCCCGCGCTGGTGCGACGGCGTGATGTCGGCCATCATAGCCTGATAGGGGCCGAGCGCGATAAACAGAAAGCCGCCCGCCGCCAGCACCAGGGCCAACATGATCGGAAAAGGCGGCCGCAAGCCTAGTGCCACCAGCGCCGCCGCCAGCAACGGCGCGCCGGCCAGGAAGAACGGTCGCCGCTTACCCCAGCGCGTGCGCGCCCGGTCGCTCATGCGCCCGACGATGGGCAGCACCAGCGCCCCGGCCAGCGACCGCTCGTTGGTCAGCGGCCCGATCCACTGGTGCGCCATGCCGTAGTCGCGCAGGTAGAGCGGCAATTGGGCGTTGAAGAACGTAAACACCATGCCCACGCCGATACTCGCCAAGCTGAACAGCACCGCCCGTTGCCAGGGCAGCGGCGGAATGTGGTGATGGTCGGCATCCAGGTGCCCCGGCGGAGGCGGTGGTAACGGCAAAGCAGCTCCTTGCAAATGGTAGAGGGCGGCAACGGCGCGTCGCCGGGTGGCACCGCCTCCTACAGCCCAACACGCCTTTGGCCTAGCACATTTCGGACCGTCCCCAACGGCGGTACACATTCTGCTCTGGCACATAACACTATACTATATTCATACCAGGAGCCGCCTACCCGTGCAAAACACCGCAACCCTACCGACCCCCGAAGCTCTGCCTGCCGCGCCGGAGACCGCGCGCCGCCCTGGTGGAGTGCTGACCCCCGCGCAGGAAGAGATGCTGACGGGGGAGCGTCGCCTGCTGGGCGCACTGGGCGCGGCTATCGCGCCGTTGGAGCCGGACCCCGCCGATCTCGACTCGCTGCGTCAAGCCGGGCTGGATCTTGACGAACTATTCCTGTTGGTAGTGGCGGGCGAGTTTAATGCCGGCAAATCGGCTTTCATCAACGCACTGCTGGGGGAACGGTTCCTGACGGAGGGGGTCACGCCGACCACAGCGGTGGTGACGCTGTTGCGCTACGGCGAGCAGGCGCGCGCCGGCATGGTCAGCGACGATCTGGCGGAAAACGAGTTTCCCGCGCCGTTCTTGCGCGATATCACGGTGGTGGACACGCCCGGCACCAACGCGATCATCCGCCGCCACGAGCAGTTGACGCGCCATTTCGTGCCACGCGCCGACTTGGTGCTATTCGTTACCTCCGCCGACCGGCCCTTCACCGAAAGCGAGCGCGCCTTCCTGGAAACGATCCGCGATTGGGGCAAAAAGATCGTCATCGTGCTGAACAAGATCGACCTGATGCAAACCCCGCAGGACTTGCAGCGAGTGATCGATTTTATCAGTGAAAACGCCCACCTGCTGCTCGGCTTCACGCCCGACATCTTTCCGGTGGCGGCGCGCGTGGCCCTGCAAGGCAAGCAGTTGGCCGCCACGCCCGGCCCACAGCAGGCACGCGGAACCGCCCTGGTCAAGGCCAGCCGCTTCGACCAGTTGGAAGCGTTTATTTTCAGCACGCTGGACGAAGCGGGGCGCTTGCGGCTCAAGTTCCTCACCCCCCTGGGCGTGGCCGAGCGCGTGGTGGATCGCTACCGCGTCGCCGCTACCGACCGCCTGACCGTGCTGGCCGACGATGCCAAGACCAACGACAACATCGATCAGCAATTGGCCGTCTACCAAACCGACATGGCCGAGGGGTTCGACCACCGCCTGGCCGACATCGAAAACATCCTCTACGAACTGCGCGAACGCGGCGATGCTTTCTTCGACGATCTGATCAAAATCAGCCGCATCCGTGACCTGTTGAACGCCGATAAGGTGCGTGGCGCGTTCGAGCGCGAGGTGGTGGCCGACAGTGCGGCGCGCGTGGATGCCGCCGTGCAGGGGCTGATTGACTGGATGGTGGACCACGATCTGCGGATGTGGCAGGCCGTGCAGGAGTATCTCGACCGCCGCCAAGCTGTGCGCGGGCGTGAAGATCGCATGATCGGCCAGATTGGGCGGCAGTTCGAGTACAATCGCACCCAGTTGCTGCAATCGGTCGGGGCCAAAGCGACCCAGGTGGTGCAAGGCTATGACCGCGAACGCGAGGCATTGACGCTGGCCGAGGATATGCGCCAAGCGGTGATCCAGACCGGAGCCGCCGCCGGGCTGGCCGGCATCGGCGCAGGCTTGGCGATTGCCTTCACCGCCGCCTGGTTCGACGCGACCGCGATTCTCGCCACCACATTGTTTGCGGGGGTCGCCCTGTTTGTCTTACCGCTCAAAAAGCGGCAGGCCAAAGAGGACTTCCACAACAAGATCGCCCAACTGCGCGACAACCTGGCGACCGGCATGACCGAGCAGTTTAACACCGAACTCGCCCGCTCCGTCGAGCGCATCTACGACGCGATTGCGCCCTATACCCGCTTCGTCAAAGCCGAACACGCCAAAGTGAGCGGGGCGGCGACCGAGTTGGATCGGCTGGCCGGCGAATTCGCCCGCTTACGCCGCCGCATCGAAGGCTAACCCCGCTGTGCGCCCTGGCCGTAGCGAAATTGCGCTGCTGGTCGCCCTGCTCGTGCTGGCCGTCTATGCCCGCCTCCACCACGCGGGAGCCGGCGTCGCCACCCTGTCGCCCCTGCTGATCGTGGCGGTGGCGGCCCGCGTGGTGGAGGTCGCCCTCACCTATTGGCTGGGGCGGCGCACCGGCGGGCCGGGCGTGGGCCTGCCGGCCGCCTTCTTCCTGGCCGTGGCCGGTCCCCACCCTGCTTCCACTATTATGTCAACTGGAGATTGGGCCGGCAGCGGCTTGCTGCTGGGCCTGTTGGCGCTGTTTCGCGTGCAGGAACGATGTGCGTGGCGCGCTTTCGCCGGGGCAGGGCTGGGCATCGGGTTAGCGGGTGGGCTGGTTTGGCCCTGCTTCGCTGTAGCGGCCTTGATCTGGCTGGCCGATGGCTTGCGCCCGGCCAACCTCAGCCGTGCGCGGGATTGCGCGCCGACCTTCGCCCAGCGTGGCGTGTTGCCTGCCGCGGCGGGGTTGCTGATCGGTGGGGTTATTGGGTGGGCCGTGCAAGCCGGCAATCCACTGGGGTTACTGGGCTTGAATGACTCCACGGGGCCAACCGTAGATGTGTGGACGGCGCTGGGCGCGAGTCTGGGGTCGGGGCTGTTGGCGTTGGCGTTGGCGGGCGGGGCGGTGGCACTCCTGCGGCGCAGTCCGAAGGGGGTGCTGTTGGCGGGCGCGGCACTGCTCGTGCTGCCGGTGCCGGCGCTTTGGCCCTTGTCCGGCCAGTCGGCGGTCGCAGCGGTCCTGCCGATCCTGGCGCTGCTGGGCGCGTTGGCCTTGCGGACCACGGTCGGCAGCCTGCTCAGTCCGGCGCTGGCCCAGGCGCGGGCGCTCACCCTCAACAGCCGCAGCGATCTGGTGCGCGCGCTCACCGCCGGCCGCGTGCTGCGCCTGCTCGGCCCGCTGCTGCTCACCCTCGGCGCGCTACTGCTGACGATGCCCCTGTGGACCCCGTTGCTGCCGTAGAACCTGCCGACCTCACCCCCCAACCCCCTCTCCTGAAGGGCGAGGGG
>JALYUO010000331.1 GCA_030853735.1 Chloroflexota bacterium | reverse complement strand
GCGGACCCCCGCCGGTCGGCACCCTCGGCCAGCCGCAAATCAGCAGCAGCGCCGACCGCGCCGCCGGGCGCATCGCGCCCGCTGTGCTAAAGGCCGTCGCCGCCGCCGCCGGCCCCGACACCCTGCTGCCGATCATCGTCGTCAGCCAGGGGGCCGCCCCCACCGGCCTGCTACAAGGAGCCATTGCCCGCCGACCCGACGCGCGCGGTCTCATCTTCACGCAGGGTCGCGTGAAGGCGGGCCAAGTCAGCGCCCTCGCCGCAGCCAACATCGTCGCGGTCCTCGCCGACACCCCGCCCACCGCGCCCGTCCCGCCCGAACTTGCCGCGCGCGGCATCGGCCAAGCCGGCGGTCGCCCGGACGCTGCGCTCAGGGGTCAGGGGTCAGGGGTCAGGGGTCAGGAGACGGTCGCCGGTTCTCAGTCCACAGTCGCCACTAATCAGCAGCCGCAGACTGCAAAACCCGCAACTCAAAACTCAGAACTCAAAATTCAGAACTCGGCGCAGCCGGACAGTTGGCACACAGTAGATGTGCAAGACGTGCGCCCGGCCTGGCAAGCGGGCTATCGCGGCGGCGGGGTCAAAGTTGCGGTGATCGACTCCGGCGTAGACTTCGGCCACCCCGATCTGGCGAACACCTACGCCCGCGTCGAAGACCCGACCTCGCCCTACTACGGCTGGCCGTTGGCCTTTGACCCGACCTCGATGGAACTGCTGGCCGGCGGCATCGTCGGCGACATCAACAACGCCATCAAGTCCTACGGCTCCTGGTACATTGACACCTCGGCCACCATCCACGGCGAACGCGGCGACTTCCAGACGGTGACGGCCACCGCCAACCACATGGACCCCATCACCCACACCTACCAGATGCCCGGCACCAGCCGCAGCGGGGTCTACCACATCGGCATTCTGCCCGACGAACACCTCGCCTTCGACCTCTACCAGGAGTATGTCGTGGTCGTCGTGGCCGATACGCAGCAGGCCGGGGTCTATGACACAGTCTATGTGGACCTGACCAACACGCACGACCTCCGCAGCGGGCGCGTCCTCCGCAAAGGGCATGAAGTGGACGGCCTGGACCTGAACAGCGACGGCCTGAACGATCTCTCCACCGGGATGCTCTATTTCATCGCTGATGGGCAGCACGCCGTCCCAGCCGGCGACTGGATGTACGGCTTACCGGCTCCGGCCAACGGCGCGCTGGTCGCCATGATGGGGTCGTATGACTATGCCGAACACCACGGCACCGCCTGCGCCTCCTCGATTGTCGCGCAGGGCATCGTGGACGGACCGGGGGATGGGTTGCGGCCCGCCTACAAGCCGCCCGGCGTAGGCGGCATGGTGCAGGGTATGGCCCCCGACGCGAAACTGATCGCCATGGGCAACGTCTATCGCGGCGGTATGGCGATCTATGATGCCCAAATGCTGGCGACCTACGGCCTCGACGGGCGACCCAACACCGGCGACGAGCCACAGATCGCCTCCATGAGCTTCGGCTTTTCCGGCGGCATAGACAACGGCTGGGATTTCCAGTCGCGCTACTTGGCCTATTTGCAGGCCGACGCGCCAACCCTCAGCTTTGTGGCCGCCACCGGCAACGGCGGTCCCGGCTACGGCAGCATGACCCCGCCCGCCACCGCACCCAATGTGATCGCCGTCGGCGCGGCCACCCAGTACGGTGAAACCGCCACCTTTGAGCCGATCTCGTCCACCCAGTCGATCACCTGGGGCGATATCCAACCCTGGTCGGATCGCGGGCCAACCGTGAGCGGCAATACGGGGCCGGCCGTGGTGGCCGTGGGCGCGTGGGGCACCGCCGACAGCGCGCCGAACTCCGTCCGCGACGGAGCCAACGCTTACGAACTCTGGGGCGGCACCAGCATGGCGACCCCGATCACCGCCGGGGTGCTGGCGCTGGGCTACAACGCCTATCAGCGCGCCAACGGCGGCTGGCCGACCACCGCCACCGCCCGCGAACTGCTCACCTCGTCGGCGACCGACCTGCACTATGGCTCCTTCACACAGGGCGCGGGGTTGGTAGACGGCGGGCGCTTGGTGCAACTAGCGGCGAATCAGCGCGGGCTACAGGTCTCGCCCTCGCGCTGGACTCCCGGCCAGACAGCACCGTTCTTTGCCGGCTATGTCTATCCGGGCGACACCACCACCACTACCCTCACCCTCAGCAACCCCGGCCCGGCTCCACTCACCGCCACCATCGCCAGTGACGTGTTGCTGGAAAGCGGTCATTACGACTGGGCGGTGACCAGCAGCAACAGCGCCGAAAGCCCCGCCGGCTTCACGCGGCCCGACTACTTGCAGAATCTGACCGGCGTGATCCCGCGCGGCACCGACCTGCTGCGCGTGCAGGCGGTGATCTCCTATACCGAATTCACTCTCAGCGACCCGCAATCCCAGTTCCTCTTCTGGCACAACACCTTCCGCCTGCTGGCCTACGATTGGCAAGACAAAAACCACGATGGGCAGCTGTGGACCGACAGCAATACCAACGGCACGGTGCAGCCGGACGAAATCCAGAGTGGCGAGTATAACCGCTTCTGGTATAGCTATCCCAAAGCCGACATGATGGAAGGCTTCATTGAACGCCCGCTAGAGCGCATCCATGACGGCCTGTGGATCGGGCTACAGCACGGCGACGGCACCAACCTCATCCCGCACACCCACATCACCCTGCGCGCCACGTTCTACCGCCACAGCCCGTGGACCGTACTGACCGCCGGCACCAGCGCCCTCACCGTGCCCGCCCACGGCGATGCCCCGGTCGGGCTGACGCTGCGGGTGCCGCCGGGCACGGCAGCCGGTGCCTACGAAGGGGCCGTGCGCGTCACCAGCAGCAGTGGCACAAGCCTCATGCCGGTCGCGCTGAACGTGGCCTTGCCACAGTTGGACGGCAGCTTCGGCGGCACGCCACCCGCCGCGACCGTCTATGACAGTGGGCGCATGACCGGCGCGGGCAACTGGGCCTGGCGACCCGACTCGGGCGACTGGCGGCATTTCTTCGCCTTTAACCCAACCACGCCGCCGGCTAACAGCTACCTGTGGGTCAACACCACTTGGCCGCACTACCCCACCGATAATGACACTTTCCTGCTCGGCGCGGCCCCGCAAGACTATTACTCGGTGAGCGATCCGGCGCGCTTTGGCCCCTATGACCTGTGGGGCATCGGCGGCAGCGTCTACAACTACCAGGGCGGCGGGCAATGGGGCTGGCAGACCAACACCGGCGGTCCCAGCGAGTGGGTCAGCGGGCGCATCAGTCAGCCGGGCCTGCATGAAGTGGTCATGCACAACGTTTGGTATAGCGGCGCGGCGGCCAGTGAACCGTTCACCGGCACGCTGGGCACGGTCACGCTCAGTACCGACGCGATTAGCCTAGATACCGACCGTACCCAAGACCAAGCGGTGATCAGCGTCACTACCGCGCTCACCCTGCCCAAAGGCTTGGCCGTCACCGGCTACGGCCTCAGCCAACGTCAGGTGATCCACGACCAGCCGATCCGCCCGGAAGGCACCTATTTCTATGAACTGACCCTGAGCAACACCGCCTCGGTGGAGTTCAGCACACAAAGCGCCACCGATATGAACCTCTACCTTTACCTTGACTACTTCGACGGCACGCGCTGGATCTGGCTGGGCGGTGGCGGCGGCGGCGGCCCCGCGCAATATTTCCGCGTGGAACCGGCGCATGATGGGCAATATCGCGTGCGCGTAGACGGCGGCCTCAACGTGCCCACCGCCGGCGCGCTGTTCGACCTGACGATCAAAGCCGTGCGTGGCGGCGACCTGACCGTGACCCCGGCGCACGTACCGGGACCGATCCAGGCGGGCAGCACGCTCACCTTCACCATCGCCTATAACCGGCCCGGCTTGCTGCCCGGCCTCTACGACGGCAAGGTGTTTATCGGCCCCAGCGACGCGCCCGCCCTGGTCTCGTTGCCCATGACTGTGCGCTACGGCCACCCCACGCCGGAGCCGACCCCTTCGCCCTATCCCTGTATCCCGACCATTGCTGACGTGTCGCCGGCGGATTGGGCCTACCCCGCCATCCGCGATCTCTACTGCCGCGGCATCGTCGGCGGCTATATTGATCGCACGTTCCATCCCGGCGACCTGACCAGCCGCGTGCAGTTCCTGGCGATGCTGGGCCGCGCGCGCAACTGGGCGCTGCTCACCCCGGCCACGCCCACGTTCAACGATGTGCCGCCGACCTTCTGGGGCTATGCCTACATCGAGACGGCGGCGCACTATGGCCTGGTCAGCGGCTACAGCGACGGCGGCTTCCACCCCATCGCGCCGGTGACACGCGCCCAGGTCGCCAAGCTGATCGTCGGAGCCGCCGATTGGCCCGCCGCCGAGCCCCCCAACCCCAACTTCCGTGACGTGCCGGGCAACTAC
>JALYUO010000403.1 GCA_030853735.1 Chloroflexota bacterium | reverse complement strand
CCGCAGGCAGCGCGTCGTTCGCACCTGGGGGTGCGGACTCCTCTTTCACCATTTTGCGAACTCCGCAGGCAGCGCGTCGTTCGCACCTGGGGGTGCGGACTCCTCTCTTACATCATTTCTAGATCATTATCTGAGTTACTATAGATGGGGCCGCGCAGCCCGCGTAAGCGGGCTTCGTAGTGGTAGCGGCGAGTTTCAGTCGCCCGTCCCCGCAGCCCCCAGTTAGCTGCAATGGCCCGACCTACTAAGCGGCTGCGCCCGCAGCCCGCGCCCGCACATGGTATAATAGGGCAACCACTCGCCCGCGAAAGGACGTTGCCCGCCCCATGCCCGATCCACTCTATCCGCCTGCATCGCCACCGCCGGTGCGTCGGGTACGCACGGCCCCGGCGGTCACGCTCTATACGCCCGACGGCACCGTGATCGGCCCGCCGCCCGCCGTGGCGCGCCCCACGCTCAAAGAACTGCCCAGCGCCGACCGCCCGCGCGAAAAGCTGGAGCGGCTAGGGGCCACGGTTCTCAGCGATGCCGAACTGCTGGCGATCCTGCTGCGGACCGGGCGGCAGGGCGAGACGGTGGTCGAACAGGCGGCGCGGCTGCTGCGCGAACACGGCGGGCTAACCGGCCTCAGTCGCGTGCCCTTCCCCACGCTGGCCGAGGTGCATGGCCTGGGGCCGGCCAAAGTGTGCCAACTGAAGGCCGCGCTGGAATTGGGCCGCCGTCTGCTGGTGGCCGAACCGGGCGAACGGCTGGTGGTGGACGGCCCGCAAAAGGTCGGCGACTTGCTGGTACTGGAAATGCGCCCGTTGGAGCAAGAGGTGCTGCGGGTCGTCGTTCTCAACACGCGCCACCAGATCCTCAAAATGGTGGATGTGCATCGCGGCAGCGTCAACAGCAGCTTGGTGCGCGTGGCCGAAGTGTTCCGCGAAGCGATCCGGCTCAACGGCACGGCGGTGGTCGTGGCCCACAACCATCCCAGCGGCGACCCCACACCCTCGCCCCAGGATGTGGAAGTAACCAAGCAGATCGTCGCGGCGGGCAAGCTGCTGGATGTGGAAGTGTTGGACCATCTGATCATCGGCGACAGTTGGCTCAGTATGCGCGGGCATGGGCTGGGCTTTTAGCGGCTAGGCCCACGCGACCGGCGCGCAAAGGAGCGGGCACATGGTAGCACACGCGGGACTCGCCGCCAATCCAACCCTGGCTCCGACCTGGGGGCGCAGCTTCAGCGAAGACTGGCTGGCCGGCCAGCGGGCGCTGGGGATCACGGATCTCCCTCGCGCCTTCCGGCCCATCAAACGCTTGGCGTTGATCAACATCCTGATGGGCCTCAGCAATTGGGCGATCCTGGCGCTGGATGCCGCCCACCAGGGCTGGTTGCGCTTGGCGGTGCTGGCCCTGCTCACGCTGCCCTACGGCATCATCCCCATGCGCTGGCTGGACCCGGAACACCCGCTCCGCAGCCGGGCCGCCGGCTTGTTTGTGTTGAGCCTGACCACCGCGCTGCTTGTCGGGCTGGGCTGGGGGGGAGGCGGGCTGGATACCGTTCTCTACTACCCGCTGATGAGCATGGCCTACTTTTTCCTCCCCGTGTCGGCGGCGCTGGCGTTGTGCGGTGCCTTGTTGGCGCTCGTGCTGGGCCAAAGCCTGTTGGTGCTGCCCGTTGTCACCTTCGATGTGGTCCTACCCATCCTGGTGGGCCAGGCGGCGATTTCGGGCTTTGTCGTCGGCATGAGCCTAGTCGCGATCAACGGCTTGCGCCAGCAGTTGACCTCGCAGGTGTTGAGCCGCGAACTGGCCGAGGCTCATGCCCGCATTGACGCGGATTATGCCCGCCTGACCGCCGAACTCGACCTGGCGCAGCAGGTGCAGGCGCAATTGATCCCCACCGGCCCGCACGTCCTGAGGGGGTTGCGCTTCCATAGCGTCTATGAACCGGTGGGCGAAGTCGGCGGCGACTACTTCGATTGTTTGCAACCGGTTGCGGGGCAGGGCGGGCCACTCTTGCTGCTGGGCGACGTGACCGGCAAAGGGGCGGCGGCGGCGCTGTTGATGGCCGCCGTCAAAAGCGTGGCGACGGGCGCAGGGGCCGCCGGCCCCGACCCCGCTGCGCTGCTCACCCTGCTCAACGGCACACTGCGGGGTCTAAGCCGCCAACTGATGACGCTCTATGTGCTGGCCGTTTGCGCCCGACTGCACGCACGTTGCGGTCGCTAACGCCGGCCATCTATTTCCCTATCGGCTGCGCGCCGGCAGCCCGCCGCAATCGCTTGATGCCGCCGTGGGTTTGCCGTTGGGTGCGTTGCCCCTGCCGGGCTATCGGGCCGCATCGTTGCCGGTGCAGCCCGGCGACCGCTTTGTGCTGCACACAGACGGCATCGTGGAGGCGGCCGCGCCCGACGGCACGCTGTTCGGCTTTGAGCGTCTCGAAGCGTTGCTGACCGCCGAGGGTCATCTTCCCGCGCCCGCGCTAACCACCGCGATCCTCAACGCCGTGCGCGAATGGCGCGGCCCCGCCCGCCCCACCGACGACCTCACGCTAGTCATTGTGGATGTGGACGCTGCGCCGGCGCAACGACCTCCCAACGTATAGCCCCCATCTTGCCGATAGGCTATAATAGGTTAGGCGCTTACGCACTTGGGTGGGGCACCCCTATAGCGGTTTCTTGCAACAGAGTAGTGAGAGTGGACTATGCGACGCAGCTTTGTATGGGAGCTAATATCGACCTGCGTGGTCGTACCTAGCGCCCTCGCGATCAATTTTTGGCCTGATGCTAATCTGTACTGGCTCGGTATCAATCAAAACTTCCCTATTCGGCGGGGTGTTGATGTGCAGGGTGGGAGTGAGGTTACTTTGCAGGCCCATTTTGCGCCGTGGGTGGCCCCGCGCGATCAGTCTGGCCTCGTTCAGGATGCGCTGCGCGTGATTATTGGTCACGACTGTGCGCGTGACGCGATTCAAGGCAGAGACGACTGGTGTGGCGGCGGCGACATCCGACTTGAGCAAGAAGCGCTCAACCGCATTGCGATCACCCTGCCGGGTGTTCACGACCCGACATGGGTTTTCCCCCTGCTACGTGATGACGGCTTAACCGGCGAACTGCCGCCGCTGCGCTCCGATCTGTGGAATTTCGCTGCGGACAGCCCGCCTGCCGCCCCATCTACTCCGCGCATGGCCGCAGATCCACAACGCTCAGATCGTTGATCGCCGCAACAAGTTTACATAACTAATAGGAGAGACTAGATGATAACTGCCTTAGTAATGATCAATGCGGCGCGCCATACCGTGCCGGAGACGGCCCAGGCGCTGCTACGGATTGAGGGCGTGCGGGAAGTGTACTCCGTCACCGGCGAATACGATCTGGTAGCAATCGTCAGCACGCCGGTCTATGAGGAACTAGCGGCGCTGGTGACTAGCCGCATCACCGCCGTCCGCACGATCACCGGCACGCATACGCTGATGGCGTTCCAGTGCTATTCCAATACCGATATGGAGCGGATGTGGGACATCGGCACCGAAGACGACGCAGCGCCTGCGTTTTAGCCGGCCTGGGGTCTAGCGGTATTTGGCCGGATTGACCGGCACATCGTTGTGGCGGATCTCGTAGTGGATATGCGGGCCGGTAGACATTCCTGTGCTGCCGGAGTGGGCGATAACCTGCCCGTGCTCCACCCAGTCGCCCACTTGGACCAGTAAGCGCGAGTTGTGACCGTAGAGCGTCACCCAGCCGCCGCCGTGGTTGAGGATCACCACCCGCCCATACACATCCGACCAGCCGGCCATGATGACGCGCCCGGCCTGCGTGGCCTGCACCGGCGTGCCCGTGGGGGCCACGATGTCGATCCCTTTGTGGTAGCCGCCCTTGCCGGCTACGAACGGGCTGATGCGATAGCCGAAGGGTGAGCTGATCGCGCCGTAAAACGGGTAGCCTTGCGGGATGTGCGAGATGGTCAGCGTGGAGGGCTTTTGCCCCGGTGCGGGCTTCGCGCCGCTGCCTTTGTCGCTGGGGGCTGGGCCTGTAGCGGGCGGTGGCGCAACCGGTTCGCTGCCCGACGTGTCCACCCCCAGGTTGGTATCCGTATCATCGTCGCTCAGTTGCGCCCACTCGCGCAGCCGTTGCGTGGCGACATCGGTCAGCGCATCCTCAATCTGCTCATGCACATCGAGGCTGTGGCGCAGGTCGGCCAATTGGGATTGGCACTGCGCTAAGAAGTCGGTGTCCGCCGGCGGCGTGGGCAACGGCGTAGTCCGCCCGCCCAGCGCCAGCAGGGGGCCGCTTTCGCCGCCCATACCGGCCGGCAGTTGCCCGTTGGGACCGGTGGTGGGGCTGGCCGTGGCGGGGGGGTTGGCGGGCGCTGCATCGCCGATGGTCAGCCCCAATGCGTCGCGCAGTTCGGCGTTATGGGCATCTAGCCGCGCCAAACGGTCGCGCAGATCGCTCAGTTCGCGGTTGACGCTGGTCACGTCTTGGGCGCTGGATTGGATCTGCTGATCTTGCCCGGCTAACTTTTGCTGTTGCAGGCGCAAGGTGCGGCTGAGTTCGCTCTGATAGCCTTGCACTTGCTGTTCGCCGGCCCGCAAGGCCGTGATTTCGGCGGCCAGGGTGTCGGCGCGTTGCCGTTGCTGCGCCCAGGCGTTGGTCACGACGGCCATGCCGATCAGCGCCGCCAGCAGTGTGACCATCCACGGCCAGCGCGGGCGTACACGAGTGTTGAGTGTTGAGTGTTGAG